>JBDLIO010000136.1:0-6431 GCA_039714865.1 Acidobacteriota bacterium
GGGAGCGGACGGTCTGTCCGACACAGAAGGATGTCGGGCTGGATTCCGATCTTGAGCAGTTCCTTGACGGAGTGCTGGGTCGGCTTGGTCTTCAACTCGTCTGATCCTTTGATGTAGGGAACCAGCGTCAGATGCATGATCAGCACGTTGTTGCGATCGGTTTCACTTCTGAACTGGCGAATGGCCTCCAGAAACGGCAGGCTCTCGATATCGCCGACCGTACCCCCAATTTCGACGATGACGAAATCAGTTTCGCCGCCGACAGCCCGGATCCGACGCTTGATCTCGTCGGTGATGTGGGGGATGACCTGCACGGTCTTGCCGAGATAGTCGCCGCGACGTTCCTTCTCCAGAACCGACGAATAGACCCGCCCCGTCGTAAAGTTGTTCTTCTTGGCCATGGTGCTCGAGGTGAACCGCTCGTAATGCCCGAGGTCCAGATCCGTCTCGGCCCCGTCGTCGGTGACGAAGACCTCGCCGTGCTGGAAGGGCGACATCGTGCCCGGATCGACATTGACGTAGGGATCTACCTTCAGCATCGTCACGGTGTAGCCGTGGGCCTCCATCAGGGCGGCCAGGGACGCGGCTGAAATACCCTTCCCCAGGCCCGAAACAACACCACCACTGACAAAAACATACTTGGTCGCCATACGATCACTCCTTCAATTGCCTTGCGAGCAAACGCTCGACCCGTTGAAGATCCTCCGGCGTGTCGACGCCGATCGCTTCGTCAAGCGCATCGAGGACCAGGATGTCCATACCGTTCTCAAGGGCCCGAAGCTGCTCCAGACTCTCCATCTTTTCCAAGGGGGAAGGCTCCAGCCCGACAAAGGTCTGCAATCCCACCCGCGTAAAGGCATAAATCCCAAGGTGCAACAGAGCTGATACCTGCCGCTCCGCCGTCTCTCGCCGGAAGGGAATAGCCGAGCGGGAAAAATACAAAGCCCGACCATCGAGGCCTCGTACGACCTTGACCGCGTTTGGATCATTGCGCCGGTCGTCCGGAAGGGGCCGACACAGCGTGCCCATCGCCACCTGAGGAGCCAGGGCCATGCCCTCGACCAGCACGTCGATGTTTCGGGCCGAAAGCAGCGGCTCATCACCCTGGATATTAACCACCAGATCCCAGCCGGGGCGTTGTCGAGCTGCCTCCGCGACACGGTCGGTTCCGGACGGACACTCGCCGGTCATGATGGCCGCTGCCCCCGCCGCCACCGACGCTTGCGCGATCCGCTCGTCGTCGGTCGCTACCACAACCTCACTGATGGTCTCGGCAGCTGCAGCCCTCCGGATGACATGCGCAATCATCGGTTCTCCGGCAATCTCTGCAAGAGGTTTACCGGGAAATCGAGTCGATGCCCACCGTGCGGGAATCACTGCTATGGCCGTTCCGTTGAATTGTCCCATCCCGTGGACCGATCCTAAGGACCGTTCAGCCCGCAGTCAAGAACTCTTCCTCGATTTCAAACAAACGATTGTTTTCTTTTGGATCTTCCTCCGAATGCGCACAGCGCAATCTCTCAAGGCGTCAACCGGGAATCACCCTTCGGCCCCATTCAATCCACCGAGGCACCACCATGGGGATACCCGGTTGACGCCTTGATGTGATACAAACACTTGTGTGAAAGACCAACCCACCACCCGTGAACGTCTCATTGCCGCAGGCGCCTCCGTATTTGCCGACAACGGCTTCCGGGGGGCGGCAGTGCGAGACATCTGCAATCTCGCCCGAGTCAATCCCGGCGCGATTTCCTACCACTTCGGGGGAAAACGCCAACTGTACCGGGCTGTGCTTCGGTCGGCCGTCGACCAGCTGGCAACTGCCGCCCGGGAGGCATCCGGGCAACGAGGCCGGCTCGGCCTGAGAGACGGTTTCATAACGGTGGAACGAGAAGTACGAGCCGGTTCAGCAGCCCCTCGTCTGCTTCTCCGCGATCTGGCCGACGGCGGGCAGATGGCCCTCGAAGCCTTGTCCCCGGTTCTTCGTGAACTCCGCGGGGCCTTCGCGGACGCCCACGGCGCCTCGGAGGATCCGGCATTGCAACGCCAACTCAAGGCCATCCTCCTCGGCTTTGCCGCTCCCCTCCTCCTTTCGGCAACCGCATGGCCGATCCTCGAGCAGACGCTCGGTGTTGATGAAGAAGATCGAACGGCAATGTTCGACAAGGCGTGGATGTAGGATTCTGTGGAACAGAGTCCGCTGGGATGACCCCAGACCCAAGATTACAATCGGCCTCTGTCCCACAGAATCCTGAGATGCGCTGCGCTCATGGCCTCACAGCCGACCCTCCACCACTCAACGCCGCCTGACTTCCAGCAGCTTGAAGCCTGCGTCGTCACATATCATTCGAATGCGGCCGATGGCCCCGAGTTGTTGCTCGTAGGGCAACGTGCGATTGGCGACAATGAAGGCAGCACCTCCCGGCGCCAAAACCTGATCCAAAGACCGGAACATCGCCCGTGCCGGATCGAGGTCGACCCCCTTCCCGGTGTGGAAAGGCGGGTTGATCAGCACCAGTTCACAGTCTGCCGCCGGCGGCTTCTCCTGAGTCGCATCCCACCACGCGGTGTGGCAGCGTTCCGAGAGGCCGAGACCGGCGGCGTTGCGCGTAGCCGCCTCGACGGCTCTGCGATCGACATCGGCCAGCACTGCCGTTGCCTCAGACCACCGCCTGAGCGCCGCCAGGCCCAGGACACCGATCCCGCAGCCCATGTCCAGGATTCTGGTCGGCGGTTCAGCCTGGTCAAGATGCTCCAGGAGCAGCCGGGTACCCCGGTCGACTCGATCGGCCGAAAAAACCCCGACGGCGCTTTGAAGTGTGAACGCCTCTCCCCCACTTTCGATCTCGACCACCGCCGCCTCAGGGGAATCCGGTCCAGTGTGCTCCGTCCGATCGAAGCCGGCCACACGACTCCGCGCCCGGTTGACCAGCAGTGTTTCCTTCTGACCCAAATCCACAGCCAACCGCTTGACCGCGGACTTGATACCCAACTCGTTGCCTCCGACCAGCAGAAGCCTCCCGCCGGGAATCAGGTTTTTCCAGGCGGTCGACAGACCCTCTTGGGTCGCCGCCCGCCCTTTTTGCAGATGAACAACCGCCTGAGAAAATGCCCCCTCGGCAACCCTGTCCGGCAGACCGACGGCCTCAATCCCTCCCGTCAGAGCCTGCAACCAATCATCACGCCGAGGCAAAACCGCCAGGCCGCCCCTGCCCTCCACCGCCTTCCACCCGTAGAGTTCGAGCACCGGGTCGTCCGAGAGGACACCGGGGTCCAGCAGAAGGTCTGGGTTAGCCATGGGGACAGACTAACGCAATTCGTCGAACGAATTGCATGGATTGGAGGATGTCGCACGCATCAACAGCGTGATAGGATTCTATGGTCGGTCTACGCTGCGGGGAGGGAACCCCGCATGAAGGCATCAACCCAATCACAAAATCCAATTGTCATCACCGCTGATGACAGAGAGCGCCCTTCCGGCGTTATTGAATCGTTGGCAGCAACTTCTGGCGTCACGGTTGAGGTTCGTCGCCTCAGACTCGGCGACTTCGACGTGGGTGGAAAGCTGTTGGTTGAACGAAAGACTACGTTTGATTTCGCCCTCTCGGTGATCGACGGTCGCCTCTTCCGCCAGGCCTACAGTCTGATGACGTCAGAGCGCCGAACCTGTCTGATCCTCGAAGGGCCTCCTTCGAACATCAAGATGTCCCGAGAAGCCCTCCAGGGCGCTTTGATCACCGTGACCATGATATTCGGACAACCCGTTCTTCGATCGCAAACACCAAAAGAGACCGCCTGGCTAATGCTGACTGCTGCTCATCAACTCAGCCGCTCCGAGGCCCAAAACCCGGGCCGCAAGATCCGGCGGAAAGGCCGAAACCGCTGGAAAATCCAGTCGTCCATGCTCCAAGCCATCCCCGGCATCGGCCCTGGAAAAGCAAAGGCCCTGCTCAATTCCTTCGGAGACATCAAGGCTCTGGCATCACAGGACGTCGCCGAAATCATGCTCGTTCCAGGTATCGGGCAGACCTTCGCCGAACGAATCAGATGGGCCCTGAACCGACCTTCACCATAAACCCATGCAATTCGTTCGACGAATTGCCCAAAGCCCGGCCTCCGCTCACATCGAGCGCCTGTACTGCCCACCAACCTCATACAGCGCGTTGGAGATCTGGCCCAGGGAGCAGACCCTGACGGTACGGAGCAGCTCGGCGAAGATGTTGTCGCCGTCACGCGCGACTCGTTGCAGATTCTTCAAGGCTTCACCCGCGGCATCTGCGTGGCGACTCTGGAAATCCTGAACGTGGGCTATCCGGGCATTCTTTTCTTCGGCGGTCGCCCGGGTCAAGGCGGTCTCCTCGACGGTCGCGCCCTCGCCTTCTCGCAGGAAGGTGTTGACGCCAACGATGGGGAAGTCACCGTTGTGCTTGAGGCGCTCGTAGTGCAGGCTCTCCTCCTGGATCTTGGAGCGTTGGTACATCGTTTCCATCGCTCCGAGTACGTCTCCACGCTCACTCAGGCGCTCGAACTCATCGAGCACCCGTTCTTCGACCCAGTCGGTCAGCCATTCGACGATGTGCGAACCCTGGAGGGGATTCTCGTTCTTCAGCAGGCCGAACTCCAGGGAGTTGATCAGCTGGATGGCCACCGCCCGCCGCACGCTCTCTTCAGTCGGAGTCGTAATTGCTTCGTCATAGGCGTTGGTATGCAGGGAGTTGCAGTTGTCGGCCAGGGCAAGCAGCGCCTGGAGCGTCGTGCGGATATCGTTGAAATCGATCTCCATGGCGTGAAGAGACCGACCGGAGGTCTGAATATGGTATTTGAGCTTCTGCGACCGTTCATTGCCACCGTACAGGTTGCGGATGGCAACCGACCAGATACGGCGGGCAACCCGTCCGATGACCGTGTATTCGGGGTCCATGCCGTTGGAAAAGAAGAAACTCAAGTTGGGGGCGAATTCGTCGATCGACATGCCCCGAGCCAGATAGGTCTCGACAAATGTGAAGCCGTTGGCCATGGTAAATGCCAACTGTGAGATCGGGTTGGCCCCGGCCTCTGCAATATGGTAACCGGAAATCGACACCGAGTAGAAATTGCGCACGCCGCGGTCGGTGAACAGGCGCTGGATGTCACCCATCATGCGCAGAGCAAACTCAGTCGAAAAAATGCAGGTATTCTGCGCCTGATCCTCCTTGAGGATGTCCGCCTGCACGGTGCCCCGGATCACGCGGCAGGTCGCTTCGAATATCTCCTCCCATTCGCCGTCTTCAAGCAGATCCTCGAGGGCTTCCCAATCCCGGCCGTTGACCAGGGGCTGGAAAGCAGCTTCCGGCGGGGCTTCGAGCCGGCCGCTTTCGATCAGGCGTTTCCTCGCCTGTTGGCGGCCCGCGGCATTGAAGAACATCGCCAGCATCATCGGCGCGGGGCCGTTGATCGTCATCGAGACCGAAGTGGCCGGGTCGCAGAGGTCAAAGCCGGCATAGAGGCGTTCGACGTCCTCGACCGTGCAGATGCTGACGCCGCTCTCGCCGACCTTGCCCCAGATATCGGGCCGTTCGCCGGGGTCCTCACCGTAGAGCGTCACCGAGTCAAAGGCGGTTGACAGCCGAGTTGCGCCCTGGCCCTCGGCCAGCAGATGGAAGCGTTTGTTGGTCCGCTCCGGTCCGCCCTCTCCGGCGAACATCCGCGTAGGAAACTCCCCGGTCCGTTTGAGTGGAAAGACTCCCGCAGTGTAGGGGAAGGCGCCGGGCACGTTTTCCAAGAAGAGATAGCGCAGGATCCCGGCCCAGGTCTGGCGTTGCGGCAACTGGACCTTGGGCACCTTGGTGCCGGAAAGAGAGACCGAGGTCAGGGGAACCCGGACCTCCTTTCCTCGAACGGTGTAGGAAAATTCCTCGCGGGCGTAATCCCGGAGAATAATCGGCCACGCGGCCAGAAGCTCCCGGGAATCTGCCTCCAATTCATGGGCAAGACGGCGAATCTCCGCGTCGAGGTCGGCCATCTGGGCTTCCGGAGCCACCTCGGAGGCGATCACCTCCTCGAACAGGCGGAAGAGGTCGTCGGTGTCGCACTCCTCTTCCCGGGCACAGAGAATCGCCCTCGCCCCGACCAGCTGGTAGAGCTTGTCGGCAACTGTGATCTGGTGCTCCGCCCAGTCCTTGTAGCTTCGAACCGTGCGTGAGATGTCACGCAGATACCCTGCACGTTCTCCCGGGATGATCGGGTTGCGTTGCGGCACACCGCAGGGCGCCGCCATCGTTTCCTCACAGGCCCAGGCAGTCCCGAAGTCCGCCTCAAGCCTCCGGCACAGCCCGGAGAACAGGGCGTTGACGCCATGATCGTGAAACTGGTGGGCACAGGTGCCGAAGATCGGCAGTTCTTCGTCATCAGGGCCTTCGAACAGTTCATGGCAGCGGCGATACTGTTTACGG
>JBDLIO010000137.1:0-6422 GCA_039714865.1 Acidobacteriota bacterium
GGAGAGCTTGTAGCACTTGTTCTCGAAGAAGCTGTGGGCGAGCGTGATCAGGAGCGCATCCTCAGGTGCGGGAACCCAGAGACGCGGATCGTCGGGTGCCTCCTGCCGCCGCAACCACATCTGGTCTTCGAACATGAAGCGCACGCACCACTCCACCCGCAGATGCAAGTGAATAGCGCAGGCCTCGTCTCCCCGGCGAAATCTTTTGTACAGGAGCTTGTTGGGCTCCCGCAGCAACGGCAGTTCGACGAACCCCAGTCGGCACAGGATGGCATCGGCCGACTCAGCGGTCTCTGGAAGGATATAGACGTCCAGGTTCCCACTGAGGTGAGGAAAGGAGGGAACTCCGGCGCCGGCCTTGATAAAGACAGGCTCGATCCCGGCCTCCTGCCAGGCCACGCGCACTAACTCGAACTCCGCGCGGAGCCGGGCAAACCGGTCGGCTTCGGCCCGGTGGGCCTCGGCAATGACGGAGCATTCCAGAAGCCATGCGGTTCTTGGTGATTTCGGCAGCGAGAGGAACGTCAGCTTGTTGTTGGTGAAGAAGGCGGGGAGCTCGTTGAGCAACCACTGGGGGCAGTCATCCCGAGGGACCGGTGGCAATCCCGGATGGAAGAGTGCGCTCACGAAGCGCGCAAGCCGGCGCTGAGCGTCAGGCGAAAGTCCGACTGGTTGGCCGGCCGAAGTCACGTCCAAGGTCCCTCCAGTCCCAATACCGCATCGGCAAAGTTCTGCCACGGGTATGGCGTGGTCCTGACACGTGTGTGGCCCCGACCGGCGGCAAGACCCAGAAGAGCGGCCCGACACCACTGCTCGCCATCGTGCGGATTCTCCACGTAGATGATGCCGTCGCCAGGTTCGAACAGGCTTGGGAGCCCGCCGAATCGGCTGATCACGACCGGCAGGTTACAGGCCATGGCCTCCAGCACGGAAAGCGGGGTCTCGATCGCCGGGGTCTGATCAATGGGTCTGTCCGGCGGACAGGGGAAAACATAGAGATCGGCAAGCCGGTACAACGCTTCCGGATCGGCGATCGTCCTGGAAATAACCAGGACGCCGGCTGCCGCCAGTTCGGCCGCCAGTGCCGGGTCGCTGCCGGTGCTGGTACTCCCCAGCACGACGGTCTGCACGCCGTCGAGCCGCTGAATGGCAGCGAGGACCTGGACATTGCGATTTCGATTGATGTGACCGACGTGGAGGATCGCCTTGGCATTGACGTCGATGCCGAAGCGGTGGCGCAGGGCCTCGCGCTCGCCGGGCTTCGCCGGGCTGAAGCGGTCTCGATCTACGCCGACCGGAACGAATACCACCCGTGTGCCGAGGCCCGCGAGGTGACGGGCCGTTCTCTCCGACTGCACGATGATTCTCTCGGGAAAGCCTCGGGCCATCACAGCCCGGGTCACCGCCGTCACGCGCCGGGGCTGGAGGGCAATCATGGTGACGGGCTTTCCGCCGCCGTGCCGACTGAGCGCAAGGGCTCGCAGGAACGACCACGGGGTCATGGATGCCGTTGGCAGATAACAGATGCGATCCGGCGCGAAAGAGCGAATGCGTCTGCTGAGCTGATGGCTCCAAAGAAGTCTGTTGACCGCAGGCAGATTCTCGATGCGGAGGTCGGGGGTGTTTTCGCCGCCGGTGGTGAGCGTCAAGATCTGATGTGACTTCGCCACCTGGCGCCCGAGGTTCAACGCGACATTCTTCACGCCTTCATCGAAGGGAGGGCCCAGTCGTTCGGAGAAGAGCAGCGCTCTCATGGGGCTAGTCGAGTTGCGCATAGTACGTCCTGGTAAATCTTGTGGTAACGGGCAGCCACCCGGTCACGCTGGAAGCGTCTCAGGGCGACCTCGCGAGCGCGGCGTCCCATGTTCGCCCTCAAAGCATCGTCTTTTAAGAGGCAGAGAATTCGATTTGCAAGAGATGCAGAATCGTTGGGTGCGACAAGAAAGCCCGTGACTCCGTCTTCGACCAGGTCCGGCACACCTCCGACACTTGTGGCCACAACGGGCTTTCCCGAGGCCATCGCTTCCAGAATGGAAACGGGTGCTGTTTCGACCAGGGAAGGCAGCGCCAGCAGTGCGCACTGGGCGTACTCGCGTAACATCTCCGGCCTGTCCAGAGACCCCAGGTAGGAAACTTGTTCTTGTAGCCGGCAGTCTGCGATGTGGCGCTTCAGCCGGAGTAGGTAGGCGCCGTCCGCTGGTTGACCGGCCATGTGGATATGTGCATCGGGCGCCGGGGAAACCACCTTCCTCAACGCCTCCACCAGCAGGAGGGGCCGTTTTCTTGGACTGATCGATCCGGCGAACAAGACGCGGCCCCGCACCTCTCGCCCCTGGGCCTGGAAGTACTCGTCGCCGACAGGGTTGTCGATCCGATGGAAGCGGGCCGCAGTCCTGTTGCGGTATTCCCGCTCGATATGGGGACTGATCGAGATGACCTCGTCGACCCGCTTGATGGCACTTCGGGCGAAGCACGAGGTAACTGCGAGCTCGAGGGCCTGCTTCCAGTTGGCGGCGCAGCGCAGCTCGCGATGGGCGACGCCGTGAATCGTGTAGACGGTCTGAACCCCGGCTCGCAGGGCGGCGAACGCATACTGGCCGGTGTGTGCATTGGCCAGGTCCGGCTGCAGGGTTCGCAACTTTCTCGTCAGCTGTGCCACCCCGGTGATCATGTTGGGAATCACGCGGCGCTTCGGGCGTGACAGGTAGTGGATGGTGATCCGTCCGTCTCGGACCGTCCGGTCGGTTGGCACGTCCGAGTGGCAGTGCAGGATGTGGAGATCGAGATCCTCGAACTGCCCCAGGCCGTGCGCCAGGTGGAAGGCGACGGCCTTGACGCCGCCGGAGATGCGGCTCGGGTCCACAGGATAGTTCGAGAGGAGAGCGATTCGAACCTTCACCTCATGATCCGGTGGCGCCGTACGCCTCAACATGTCGCCCCCGGTGGTGATGGCGGCCTCCATTGTTCGAGGCGTCGATACAGATCCAGGGTCCTGTCCACCACGATGCGCGGCCGGAACCTCGTTTCCGCTTCCAGCCGGGCGGCGTCGGCCACTCTCGTCGATAGGGCCTGGTCCTGGATGAGCCCCTTCATGGCGACGGCCAGCGCCGTAGCATCGCCGACACCGGCGACGAGGCCGGTCTCGCCGTGTGTGACCATGTGCCGGCACCCCCCGGCGGCGGTCGTGACCACCGGCCTGCCGGCCGCCATCGCCTGGGCGATCGTCACCGGGGCGGTTTCCTGCACGGATGAGAGCAGAACCAGGCCGCATCTCCGGTACTGCTCGAGCACGGCCGTCCGACCCAGCTCGCCGAGCCAGCGGATCGAGCTGGTGAGCCCGAGTGCGGCGCCCAGCTCCCTGGTCTTGCCGGCGTACCCGGGACAGCTGTCCGACTCGCCCACGATGTGGAGTTCGGCATCCGGGCATGCGCTTTTCACCTCGGCGAAGGCGCGGAGCGCGGTCTGGGGGTCCTTGCGTGGAATCAGTCGTCCCACCCACAATACTCGGGCGCCTCGGCTCGGCGACGGCAGCGAGAAAAACGCCTCCGAGACGGGATTCTCAATCGGGTGGAAAGCGGCGTTCGTGCGCCTTCCGAGTTCATATTCGACGTAGGGAGAGATCGCGATGATGTGCCGGACACGGCGAAGGATCCTCCTTTCCCAGAAGGCCTGCATCCACCAGCCGACGCGCTCTCTCGTGCGAAGGGCGAAGCGAGCTTCGCGGAAGATGATCCCGTGCGCCGTGATCACCGTCGCCTGCCGGCCGGCCGCCAGCGCGGCGGCGGCGTAATGCCCTGTCCCGTGCGCGTGCACGATGTCGGGTTCGATTTGACAAAGACGGCGGGCGAGGGCGCGGGCATCGCGCCGGTAGAAGGTGGGCCGGCCCCAGCGATGGCGGGGAAAGCAATGCACCGTGAGACCTGGGGGTGGCGCGTGGCGGTGGCTACCCTCCAGGGCCGTCGAGAACAGCAGGTGGAGTTCCACGTCCGGACGGCGGGTCATTTCAGCGCAGAGAGTTTCCAGTGTCGCCTCAACGCCGCCCTCGACCCGCTCCGGGTCCGGCGGGTACTGGCCCAGCATCGCCACTCTGAGACGGTGCGGCGCCGTCATCCTCATTTTCCCCCCAGCGCCGACAGGTACTCGCCGATTCGCAGGTGGATCGAGGTCTCCGGCCGTGTGTACGGTCGGAAGCGCACCTGTCTGGCCCGCCTGATTGCGTCGCCGAGTCCGTCCAGGCTCCGGCAGTACAGCAAGAACCCCTCCGCCTCCAGGGTGGTGAGGATGTCCTGCTGGTGATCGTCGTAGCGATCCGGATTGGCGACGGCGACCAGGGGTTTGCCGAGCGCGAGGGCTTCCATGCAGGTCGCCAAGCCGCCGTGAGCGACGACGAGGTCGGCGTCGCGCAGGTATGGCTCAAGCGAAGCGTCGAAGCGAAAGTGCCTGGTCCGCTTCGGGAGGTAGTCTCCGGCACCGACCTGGATCGTCACAGGTTCAGCCAGTGACATCGACAGTTGGTCCATCTCCTCGACGAGGTCGTCGAAGCCGGTGGTTCCGGTGGCCACGAAGATGCTCAAAGCAGCCTGCCGCCGTAGACGGTGTTCGGATAGCGTCTCTGGAGTTGCTCCCACTGCACGAAGTACAGATTTGCCAAACGGAGCATAATTTTCCCCGTCAAGGAGAGAGCCGTGACCCGACTCCCGGTCTCCACGAAGATGACCTTGCTTCCCAGGACCCGGGCGACGAGCGCGACCGGGACCATGACGGAGGGCCCCGAGCCCAGGACGGCGAGTGGCCGCACCCGGTGGCAAGCCCGCAGGGCCTGGGTGAGGCTGACCACAAGATGCCGCATGGCGCTGAACCACGACTCGGACTTGCCGCGTGGCCGACGGATCCTGTACATCGGTCCGGGGATGCCGATACGTTCGGCGGAGTGGCCGTCCTCGTGGGCTGCGACGTAGTGAAAGTCGTAGGCCGGCCCCATCAGCTCGACCAGCCGGAGGATCTCGGCCGTGTGGCCGCCGTCCCCGAGGACCACCAGAATTCTCGGTCCGGCGAGCGTTTCGTCGACGCGCATCACCGGCCGTCCAGCCGAGGCGGGTCCGCACGATCCGGCCGCAGGGTCGGCTCCCCTGTGTCGCCGCGATCGACGAAGCGGGGTGCGGTTCGGTTCGCGGCTCGAAGCCAGACCTCGTGAGTGCCCACGACCGCACCGGCTACGGTGTAGACCAGACCCCTCACGATGCCCAGACCGAGGTTCACGGTCAGCGACGTCAGCAGCAGCCCGCTGAGAACGGCCCAGTAGGTGATGATCGCTTCTGGCCGTACGAACCCGCCCCAGTCGGGCGCCCGCGCTTTGTAGAACAGGCGCAGGCTGAAGAAGAAGGGAGTCAAGAGGGAGAGGACGTACGGTAAGAAGCCGACCAGGCCCGCGCTCACGAGGATCGTGAGGTAGTCACTTTCGGGGGTCTTCAAGTTGTCGACCCCTCCGTCTCGGCGATACAGTCCCGAATGGTCCTCGAATCGGCCGAACCCCCAACCGAGCACAGGTCGGTCGCGCCACATGTCAATCGCCGTATGCCAGCGCGGGAGGCGACCGTTGAGCGTTCGGAGGTTGTACAGCACGCGCTTCTGGACGAGCACGCTCTCCAGCACAGGTCGGTGGAAGACCACTACCGTTGCAGCCACCACGATCACCGTGGTCAGGAGCCAGCGGCGGAGGCGCGGGAAGGCAAACTGAAGAATGGCGAGTCCGACGACGAGGGCGACCCAGCAGGTCCGGTTGAGGGACAGGAACAACCCGGTGAGCTGGAAGATAAGAGCGGCCAGGATCCACCACGACCATTCTCGGCCTCGTCGCCTGAACAGCAGGTAGGTCGAAGCCAGGATCGTCGTCACCAGAACCCGGCCGAAGTTGTATGAGTCCGACAGCAGCCCCTTGACCAGCCATAGGCCCGGGGTTCTCCTCGAGTAGGTGCGGGCGAGGCGTTCCGCCGAGGCGCCGTCCTCCGGGAAGAGGATAACTCCGGTCGCCAACTCGAAGACCATATAGGCCGTCACGAGGACCCCGAGCACCATTACGGCGGTCATCAGTGACGTCAGTTCGTGCTCGTCGTGCACGCAGTTCTTGGCAATGAAATAGATGAGGAGCGGCAGCAGGTAATGGCTGAAGGCTGTCTGGACGACTGAAAGCGGCTGTTTTGACAACGGTGCGGCAAGCATGATGCCCACAGGCACGGCAACCGTGAGCAGTTCCATGAGACCGAGGGGGGCCAATCGCACCTTTCCCAGCGTGGCACGTCCCAGCAGGGAAATCAGCAGGAAGGCGAGGCCGAGACGGCCCATGGACAGATCCGGAAGGCCTTGTCCCATCGAGATCATGATCATCTTGTCGAGGTACGGTTGCAGCGCAATGAACAGCAATA
>JBDLIO010000138.1:0-6422 GCA_039714865.1 Acidobacteriota bacterium
ATGTGGAACATCCCTGCGGCCGCAATGTCCGGCGGCAATAGCGCTCCGATCTATGAACTGATGATGGCTCAAATGGAAGACCCGAACAGTCTCAAAGATTGTGTCGAGATTCCGGCTCAGGTCGAAAAACGCGGCGTATTGAGTCTCAAGGATGGAAGAGTCTTCGAGCGTTTCTCATGCCCCCTGGTTTTCGAGGAGGTTGTCGAAGGGCGCGTATGCTCTTATCGAGACATCACGGCTCGGCAGAAGGCGGAAAAAGAGCGGGAGCGGTTACTCTCGGCGATCGAACAGGCTGCAGAGACCATCGTTATCACCGACGTCACGGGAGCTATCGAATACGTCAACCCGGCCTTTGAGGACATTTCCGGCTACACCCGGGCGGAGGTCATCGGCGCCAATCCGAATATCCTCTCGAGCGGGCATCACGACACCGCCTTCTTTGCCAGCCTCTGGAACACCGTGATTGGTGGAGATACGTGGAAGGGCCGTATCGTCAACCGCCGCAAGGATGGCATAACGTTCACCGAAGATGCCGTCATCTCTCCAGTTCGTGATGCAGATGGGCAGATCGCTCACTTCGTGGCCGTCAAGCGAGACGTCTCTCGTGAAATCGAACTCGAGGCCCAACTGAACCAGTCACAAAAGATGGAAGCCATCGGACAGTTGGCGGGCGGCATTGCCCACGACTTCAACAATCTTCTCCAGGTGATTGACGGCCACATCGACCTGCTTCTGGCAACCCTGCCGGCTGACAGTGCAAATCGGGAGGACGCAGAGACCGTACGTGCTGCCACTGACCGGGCCGCCAATCTCACTCGGCAGCTTCTCGCTTTCAGCCGACAGCAGTGGATCCAGCCGGTCGATCTGGACCTCAACCAACTTGTTGCCGACTTGATGAAGTTGCTGCGCCGGGTGATCGGCGCACCTATCAGCCTTCGAATCATTCCTTCACCTGATCCCGCCATGATTCATGCCGATCCCGGCCAGATCGAGCAGGTACTGGTCAATCTCTGCATCAACGCACGAGATGCGATGCCTCATGGCGGCGCCCTCAGCATCGAATGCGAAAATGTCGTCAGCGACAGTGACCCTGACGGTGTTCCCGAGGCGAAGGCCGGCGCCTTTGTATGCCTTTCGGTGACTGATTCCGGTACCGGCATGGACGCCGAGACTCTTGAGCACATTTTCGAACCGTTTTTCACGACCAAGGAAACCGGCCGCGGAACCGGGCTGGGGCTGGCCACGGTTTACGGAATCATTCAACAACACAAAGGCGTGATCCAGGTTGACAGCCGGCCCGGAGCGGGTTCTACGTTCAAGGTTTTCCTGCCGAAGATTCAATCTGAAACCGCTGAGGAGAAATCAAGGGCCAACGGTCTTGAACCGGACCTCGAAGGCAATGAGACGATTCTCGTCGTTGAGGACGAGGAGGCAGTCAGGGACCTGTCACTCCGAATCCTCGAACAGTACGGCTACCGTGTGCTGTCGGCCTCGGACGGCGAAGAAGCCCTTCGAGTGTTTGAGGAACATGTGGATGAAATACAGCTGGTCCTTCTTGATATCGTGATGCCGAAAATGAGCGGCCGGGAAGTCATGAAAAGACTGAGAGAAAAAAGGCCCAGCCTTCCGGTCCTTTTAACCACCGGATACTCTCCGTACGCCGAAGACATCAATTTCACGATTGAGGATGGCTTGCAGCTTCTTCGAAAGCCGTATCATACGCACGAACTTCTGGGGCGGATTCGGGAGATCCTGGACAGTCGACCGGGTGAGGCGGGCAAACGAGATTCATGACCGTGGGGTTCGGCCGCCGGCCGGCAGGGTGAGGGCCGAGGGCTCGCGAATCGCCCGCTTGGTAGCCTTGCTTTTTTGGGTCTCCCTGAGGACAAATCCCTAAAAACGCCACTCAAGGCCTGCGTTGGCACCAAAACCACCGATATCCAGTTTGACATCGCCTTCAATCACATCGAAATCATCGTATTTGATCGTGGCACTGACGTCCCGGTACATGCCCTCGATGAAGAACCGGAAGGTGTCGCCACCGATCGTTGCGCCCAGGGCGCCGTAAAAGCCCCACTCGTCATCGACGTCTCCGTAGTCCGCGTCGAACATGAAGTAGGAAACACCGCCGGTGAAATAGAAAAGCTCACTGATGCTGACGCGAAAGCCGAGATCCAGGGCTGTGTTGTCAATGCTGTCACCGTCAAAATCCAGGTCACCGAAATCGAATTCGTCGCTGTCGAGATAGGCCGTAGCCCCGAACTCCCAGCCCAGGGTGTCGCTGGATGCATAACGGACACCGGCGCCCGCGAAAGCCCCGACGTCACCGCTGTCCAGATACGCGCCGAAGATCCTGAGATTGCCAGCCGATGCCGGAACGGCCGCCAGAGCCAAAACCACGAATAACACTGCGATAGGAACAACTCGTCTGGAAGAAAAACACATTATCAATAGCCTCCTCTTTGAGAGGAACATCATACCTGGCCCGGTGGGACCAAAACCCGGGAGCGCCCGCAACCCGCAAACCGGGACGTGCCGTACACAGCTTTTCCCTCCGCCAGGCTTCCCGGTAACGGTTTCGCTTCGGGAAAGTTGTGTGGGGCAATCCACGGCGGCACAGGCGGCGGTCGAGTCTCGGCCGAGGCCGTAGGCCGCCGAGGTCATTCCCCTCAAGGGCGGTGCTCTCCCCTTTCCGATTTTGTCGCCCTTGAGGGAAATTCACCGAGCGGGGGCGCTCGACAACCGTTGAGTTTACGGAAACCTTGATGCGCCCCCGAAGGCCGGGAATGGGAGGCCGCACCCACAAACAAAGACGGCACCTTTAGAATGGTCGATGGGAGGCAATCGATGCCCGAACTGCTCTTTGAACTCAACGGGCTCGCCACTGAGGTGAGCTACGACGAAGGAATGAATCTCCTCGAGGTCCTGCGTGAAGGCTGTGGCGTCACCTCGGCCAAGGACGGCTGTGCCCCGCAGGGTTTTTGTGGCTGTTGCACGGTCCTGGTCGATGGGCGCCCTGCTCTGGCCTGCCTGACCGATCCGGCAAGAATCAACGGCAAGGCCGTCACTACCCTTGAAGGCCTGCCCGAAAACATGCGCCAGACCCTCGCCCAGGCCTTCGTTCGCGAAGGTGCGGTCCAGTGCGGTTTCTGCACGCCCGGCATCGCTATTCGGGCTTCTTCTCTTTTGGAACGCCACCAGGCTACGGATCCCGCCAGGGTCAAGAAGGCCCTGCGAGGTCACCTTTGCCGATGCACCGGCTACCATCGGATCGTCGATGCCGTACAGACGGCCGGGGAGGCATGGGAAAAGGGGACTACCGTCGAGCCTGGCCCCCCTCGTCGACATCATCATTTCGGTGAAGATTTCGGCCTGAGCCGGAGCCCGGAGGCTGAAGCCGCCGTCCGGACCGACGGCGTCGGGCACCCCACACCGCGCCTCAAGGGCACGGACCAGGTGCTCGGTCGGAAGGACTTCGTCGCCGACCTTTCCGTGCCCGGCCTGCTCCACGGCGCCCTGGTGCTCTCGCAGCACCCGAGGGCCGTTGTTCGTTCGATCGACTGCGAAGAGGCCCAAAATCAAGCCGGCGTCGCCAGGGTCATCACCGCCACCGACGTGCCAGGCGAAAGAACCGTTGGTTTGATCTCCAAGGATTGGCCGATTGCCATTGCCGAGGGAGAAACAACCCGGTGCGTTGGAGACGTGCTGGCGATAGTGGTCGCCGACACTCGACACAGGGCCAGAGCGGCCGCCGATCGGGTCAAGATTCAGTATGAGGTACTGGAACCGTTGACCTCCCCTGAAATGGCCCTCGCTCCCGGCGCGTCCGAGGTTCACGAGGGGGGAAATCTGCTGGACGTCTGCGCCTTCAGCCGCGGCGACGTCGAGGCCGCCCTCGCCGCCTCGGCCCATGTTCTGGAAGAGACCTTCACGACCCAACGGATCGAGCACGCCTTCCTGGAGCCCGAAAGTGCGTTGGCCATCCCAAGCGGCGACGGCATTCGTATCTTGTCCCAGGGACAGGGGGTGCACGAGGACCGGCGTCAGATTGCTGCGATCCTCGGCCTGGAGGAAGAGCAGGTCGAGGTCGAATTGGTGACCAACGGCGGGGCCTTCGGGGGCAAAGAGGACCTCTTGGTACAGGGCCACGCCGCCCTGGCGGCCTGGGTCGTGGACGCCCCAATCCGCATCGACCTGACACGCGAACAGAGCCTGCTGATGCACCCCAAACGTCACCCCCTCGAGATGCACTACACCGTCGGAGCGGATTCAGAGGGCCGTCTGACGGCCGTCCGTGCCCGCATCGTCGGTGACACCGGGGCCTATGCCTCGGTTGGCGCCAAAGTTCTAGAGCGCTCGGTGGGACACGCCTGCGGGCCCTATCGGGTCACAAACGTCGACATCGAGGGCAAGACCGTCTACACCAACAATCCGCCCTGCGGCGCAATGCGCGGCTTCGGCGTCAACCAGACGTCCTTTGCCATCGAAGGCCTTTTGGACCGCCTGGCCGAAAGGGTCGGCATCGATGGTTACGACATTCGCGAACGCAACATCCTTCACCCCGGGGACCGTTTCGCTCCCGGCCAGATCATGACCTCGAGCTGCGGGATCGGCGCCACCCTCAAAGCGGTCCGGGAAGTCTACAAGAATGCCCCGCGAGCCGGCATCGCCTGCGGCATCAAGAACACCGGCATCGGCAACGGCATGGCCGATACCGGGCGCGTTTTGCTGCGCATCCTCGAGGGTGGGCGGATCGATGCCCTGACCGGGTTCACCGAGATGGGCCAGGGGCTCCACACCGTCGTGCGCCAGGTTATCTGCCACGAGACCGGCCTGGAGCCCGACTTGATCGATGTGCGCACGGTCAGCAAGACCGAGGTCGAGTGCGGCATGACAACGGCCTCACGCGCCACGGCTCTGACGACCGTGGCCGCCCAGCGAGCGGCGCAGAAACTCAAGAAAGCCCTGGGGGCATCCGCTCTCCAGGACCTCGTCGGTCAGGAGTTCCACGGAGAGTACATCTGCGATTTCACCGTCGCTCCCGGCACGCCCGGCGACAATCCTGTCACCCACCTGACCTTCGGATATGCGACCCAGGTCGTCATGCTCGACGACGAGGGTCATATCGAACGCATCGTTGCGGCGCACGACGTCGGCCGGGCGATCAACCCCCTGGCCTGCGCCGGCCAGATCGAGGGCGGCGTGCACATGGGTCTGGGCCAGGCCCTGACCGAGGATTTCCCCTGCGAGGGCGGCCACCCAACAAGCTTGAAACTGCGCGACCTGGGAATCATCCCGGCAGACCGAATGCCTCCGGTCGAGGCGATCGTCATCGAGGTGCCCGACGAGGTCGGCGGCTACGGCTCCAAAGGCGTCGGCGAAATCGGTCTGGTCCCGACCGCGGGCGCCGTGGCTTCGGCACTTCACCAGCGGGACGGCAGCTGGCAAAATTCCCTGCCGATGGGCGAGAACGGACTCCTGCTCGATCCGAAAAAGGCGTCACGGGAATGAGCGATCTCTTCAGGCCGACGCCTTTTGCCGACCTCACGCGCTGGGTCTTCACCGAATTCGAGGAGCGCGGCTCGATCTTCGACATCGACCGGACCCTCTTCTTTGAGCCGAAACTCGACGACCCCTTTCGCCTCGAACTGCAAGGCACGATGATCGCGACGCCCTTCGGCGTTGCCGCGGGACCCCACACACAGTTGGCGCCCGGCATCATCGCCTCGTGGCTGTGCGGGGCCCGGGTCCTGGAACTCAAGACCGTGCAGCTTCGCGGCGTCGAGGTCGTGCGCCCCTGCATTCGCATGCGGGATGAAGGTCTCAACGTCGAATGGTCGCAGGAACTCGAGCCCGAGGCCTCCTTCGACCAGTACCTCGACGCCTGGGTGCTGATCCATGCACTCCATCGTCGTTTCGGGTGGCCGGGCCCCGATCCCGAGACCATCTTCGACATCAGTGTCGGTTATGACCTCAAGGGGCTGCAGTCCGAGCCGATGCGGCGGTATTTCTCCCTGGTGGCCGATTCCGGCGCCAAGCTCGAGGAACGTCTCGATGTCCTCGCTCGGGTGCGGCCTGAGTTCGCCGGCCTCGAGGTGCCTCCCCGCCTGAGCTCCCGGGTCACCCTCTCGACCCTGCACGGCTGTCCCTCTGACGAAATCGGGCGCATGATCACCCATCTGATCGAAGACTACGGTCTGCACGCCAAGGTCAAGATGAACCCCTCGCTTCTCGGGGCGGAATTCGTTCGCTCGGTCTTGCACGACCATCTCGGTTTCACCGACCTCGAACCCGATGAGGCGGCCTTTGCCGATGACCTCAAGCTGGGCGAGGCGGTTGACCTTGTGGCCGAACTGGACGGCACGGCTCACAAGGCCGGCGCCTCCTTCGGCGTCAAGCTCTCCAACACGTTGCCCTTGAAA
>JBDLIO010000139.1:0-6419 GCA_039714865.1 Acidobacteriota bacterium
AATCAGCCGCATCGTGATCACCGGTACCACGAACAGCAGGAAGAGCCAGAAAAAGATCGTGCCTCCGAAAAACGCCTCCATCGGCGCCATGGTCTGGGCCCCCGGATTGTTGAGAAAGGCCAGCACCAGGTAAAAGATCATCCCCTGGAGAAGCAGGAATCCGGTCATGACAAGGTAGGCCAGCGGGGAGGAGAAATAGGCGATCAGTTCGCGCCTGAGGATTGCCAGGGTCTTGAGCATCATACCTCCTCGGCCGGGTCGGCCTGTTCGTCGGTAGTCAGCCGGACGAAAACGTCTTCGAGTGATGCCTTGCCGGGACTCATTTCCAATAAGGTCCAACCTCTGTCGACGGCAAGGCGAAAGGTGGATTCCCGGATATCGGCGGCCTCGTCGCATTCGAGGCGAAAGCGACCGTCATCCAGGCATTCGACGCCGAGAAGCCCCGTCAGAGACTCGAAGGCAGCGAGGACCTGGTCCTTGGGGGCATCCTTGAAAACCACCTCGAGGGTCGGTCGGCCGGCCATCCTCGAGCGGAGCCCATCGGGTGTGCCGTCGGCGACGATCTGCCCTCGGTTGATGATCAACACCCGGTCGCAGACCGTTTCGACCTCGGGGAGGATGTGGGTCGACAACAGGACCGTGTGATCCCGGCCCAGTTCGACCAGGAGTTCCCGGATCCGGATGATCTGATTGGGGTCGAGTCCGACGGTCGGCTCGTCGAGGATCAGGACCGACGGCTGGTGAATCAGTGCGCCCGCGAGACCGACCCGTTGGCGGAAACCCTTGGACAGCGTTCCGATCACCTGGCGGTTGACGTCAGAGAGCAGGCACCTGTCGACGACGTCATCGACCCTCGCGTTCTGGTGACGGTGCGGCACTTCCTCGATGTCGGCTCGGAAACGGAGATACTCGTCGACCCGCATTTCGGGGTAGAGCGGCACGTTTTCCGGCAGATAACCGATGTTCCGGCGCAGTCCGACCGGATCGTTGTCCGCATCGATTCCGGCGACGGTGATCGTGCCGGCCGTTGGGCGCAGGAAGGTCGTAATCATGCGCATGGCGGTGGTTTTGCCCGCACCGTTGGGGCCGAGGAAACCCAGCACCTGGCCCTCGGGCACGAAGAAGGTGACATCGTCGACCACCGGTGTGTCGACGAAGACCTTTGAGAGGTTTTCAACTTCGATCATGTAGAGAGTCTCCTGTTCGACGGCCGGGCAACGGGCCGTTGCTTCGTGTGTTCGAACGGGGATTCTAGCGCAACCCGGCGAC
Source organism: Acidobacteriota bacterium (assembly GCA_039714865.1). Taxonomy (GTDB): domain Bacteria; phylum Acidobacteriota; class Thermoanaerobaculia; order Thermoanaerobaculales; family Sulfomarinibacteraceae; genus DAOWGJ01. The sequence continues at coordinate 1,270 of JBDLIO010000139.1, forward strand.
CGGGTACCAAAACTAGGCGGAGCGCCTTGAACCTGAGCCCGAGCCCGTGTCCGTTGCCGTTCCCGATAGGTGTTGGTCACTGCCCCATCAAGCCGAACCCAGGCCACCACTCCTGTGGTTTTTTCAGCTCGGGCCGAACCGGAGAAGAGTCGGGTACGGGCACGGGAAGGGGCACGGGCTCGGGAAAGCCCATGGTGTGCTATCACCGGCAACTCCCCCGGCTGCTGCCATTTGTATAACATCGGCTTGGTTTCTGACTTGAATTCTTGCTTTGTTGGGCCGGTGGCTAAACCGTATTCCCGCTCGTACTGGTGATGATCAGCATCAGGGTCGTCGATCCCAGCGTGAATTCCATCTGGTGCTCCAAGACGGCGCTCTCGACGCGCGCACCCTCGACGAAGCAGCCGTTGGTGGCGCCCTGGTCGACTACAGTCACCTCGTCCCCGCGGATTTCGATCATCGCGTGCCGGCGGGAAATCTCGGCGTCGCGGAGCTGAATGTCCGCTGAGGTTCCACGGCCCAAATAGACCCTGGGATTGGTGATCTTGAAGACTGAGCCGGCCTGGGCGCCGGCGATCACCGCAAGGGAGAACCGAAGATCGGCCCTCAATGGTGCGAGGGGCGGGAGCTCGGGGTCTTCCGGTTCGAGGAAGGTCTTGTCGGTCTGGTGATCGTCCGGGGACGCCCCTTCCTCCTGCGTCTGGCCCTTGGCGATGTAGGTCGGGTCGCCGGTGTCGCCTGAGGGGTTTGTGATGTCGAAGATATGGGAGCACTTGGGGCACTTGACCTTACGGCGAGGCGAGTCACCGAACCTCGCTTCGTCGTATCGGTATTGTGCCGAACACTGCGGACAGGTAATGATCAATTCGCGTGGCCTCCAGCTTCGATTCTATTGTAGCGCAGTGAGGAATGAAATCGCCTTTTTCCTCGGTAAACTGGAACGATGGCGGGACCCCTTCACGATCTTGGGCACGGCGTTCGTGTTGAGGGGGGCTCCGCCAACGGGCCGGTTGTCACCAGCACAGAGGTGATTCTTCCCTGGCGGCCGCGGGCGGGGCTCTTTGTCGGAACGGCCGTCACCTGGTGCGATCAGTTGTTTGAAGCCAGATCGGTGGAGCGCAATGACGGTGGTGAACGGTGGCAGTTGGCCTTGTGGCCCGAGGGCGAAGCCGCAAGGAATACTGACAGGCTGGATGCCGGCCGGATAGAGACCCTGGCAGGCGAGGCGGCCGAATTCAAGAAAAGCCGGGGTATTCGCTTTGTGTTGGTGCTGCTTTCGCCTCTGGCGGGCTTGATGCCGGGGCCGGTGCAGCGGCGTTGGGAGAGGGAACATAATTTCCCGGGGGCGCGGGCCACAATCCTCTCGGCTGTGACGGAAATGGGCCTGGGCATGTGGTGGATCGTGCATCCGGGACCGGTGTTGCTCAGATTCTTTGGATGGATGTTGTTCGCCGAGGCCATGGTGCGGCTGTGGTGTGGGCTCAACCATGATGAGCCGATGGGTTCTTTTCTCACAGCGCCTTTCGGGTGGGTCACGGCATTGTTGTCAAACGAGCCGGCGGAGGAGGGCCGACGAATCGAGGTAGTCCGGTGGGCCGAGGGCGACCCGGAGATGGCGCTGGCGATGCCCGATCCCCGGGTGGATTGGATGGTCGACGGCATCATTCGTTTTCGTGGTTCCCTGTGGCGGCTGATTGAAAAAGAACTGGGCCGAGGCCTGGCTGTCTACCATTTTGAGGCGGTCCCGCCTGATACCCCGGTGACGCTCTCCCTGGCCCCCCCGCCCCGTCAGGAAAAGCATCGTGACCGGGGGCGCGGCTTGGTGGCCGATGCGGGCCGTTTTGTCCTGTTGTCGTTTGCGCCTCAGAGATTCCAGGAGCAGTTGACGCCGGACCTCAACCTGGGTGTTCGGACCCTGACCTGGATCAGCGCCGCAGTGGAACTCTTTGGCGGTACCGTCAACCTCCTCGGGCCCGCGCCGCGGGACGCCCTTGTCGGCCTGGACCTTCTTTTCGTGATCGAGGGTGCCTTCAGGCTCATCAAAACAGCCGTCACCGGATTGCCGGCCGGCAGCCTGCTTGGTCTGCCGTTTATCAATGTCTATGAGCGGTGGGTGAGGTTTGAGACAGATCCTCCTTGATGTCCTCCCGGGGCATTCGCCAGTTCAGCGGTGGCGTTGGCAAAAAGGGGCACCACCTCTTGGACGGCACGTCCCGTCCGAGAGGGGCGCTCTTGAATTGGACCGCTTCGACCCCAGAAAACAAAAGAAGGCGGCCGATGGCCGCCTTCTTTTTGTTCTCTGTTGTGTTTTTTCTACCGTTCCCAACTATCCAGCATCTTCATGTAGTTGGCCCGCGTGTAGGCGCCGGGATCAGGGGTCTTGGCCAAATTCATCGATCCGTGCATCTGGCCTACGCCCTCGTAGTCGTGTTCCGTCATCCAGAATTCGACGGCCTCCAGTGTGCGCTTGATATGGTCGGCCCCGTGGATCAAGAGCGCAGAGACCATCTGCACGGTTTTGGCGCCGGCCATGACCGATTTGATGACGTCGGTGGCGTTGTGGGCGCCGCCGGTGCAGCTGAAGTCGGCAGGGATCGTGCCCGATAGCACGGCCAGCCAACGCAATCGCAAGCGCAGTTCTTCGGCCGAGGAGAGGCGCAGATTGGGCACGACCTCGAGGTCTTCGATGTCGATATCCGGCTGGTAGAACCGGTTGAACAGCACCAGCCCGCCGGCGCCCGCATCGACCAAACGCTGGGCCAGATTGGGAATTGACGAGAAAAAGGGCGACAGCTTGACGGATACCGGGACGGAGACGGCGCCGACAACTTCACGAACGACCTCGACCGTTCGGTTTTCGACATCGGCGCCGCTCACCGAGGCATCGGTTGAGAGGAAGTAGGTATTGAGTTCGATTGCGTCGGCGCCGGCGGCCTGCATCTTTTCGGCGTACCGGGTCCAACCTCCGGGGCTCGATCCATTGAGGGATGCAATCACCGGAATGGACAGCGCGTCCTTGGCCTTCTTGAGGTGCTCGAGATACTGGCCGGGGCCGATGTGGTAGCCCTCGGGGTCGGGCAGGTAGGAGGTCGCTTCAGCGAAGCCCGCCCCGGCGGCTTCCATCGCCATCACCCCATGGGCTGCCGCGAGGATCTCCTCTTCGAACAGGGAAGGCAAGACGACCGCGGCGATACCGCTGTCCTCGAGGTGCCGAAGCGTGTCCACGCTGGCGCCAAGAGGCGATGCGCCGCAGACCAGGGGATTCTGGAGTGTCAGACCGAGATACGTCGTTGTGAGATCCATGATAGCTCTCCTCAGTTGCTTTCGCCGGTGGAGCCGGAGTCGAAATTCAAGGATGCGAGTTGTTTGTAGACGTCGAACCGTGCCCGGACCGACCGCTGGGCGTTGAGCATCAACTCCCGGGCTCGCTCGGGATCGCTCTTCGTCAGCATGCGGAATCGGTTCTCGGTCATGGCGAACTGCTCGAAGGAGATGGTCGGCGCCTTGGAGTCCAGCTTCAGAGGATTCTCGCCAATGACGGCCCGGCGGGGATCGAAGCGATAGAGGGGCCATGCACCTGAATCGACGATCGCCTGCTGGTGATCCAGGGCGTCACCGATAGGGAAGCCGTGGGCGATACAGTGGGAGTAGGCAATGATCAGCGAGGGTCCGGGATAGGACTCGGCCTCCTGGAATGCCTGAATCGTCTGCCGGTCTTTGGAGCCGAAGGCGACCTGGGCGACGTACACGTGGCCGTAAGCCATCGCCATCAGGCCGAGGTCCTTTTTCTCGATGCCTTTGCCGGCCGTGGCGAACTTGGCGGTTGCGCCCATCGGCGTCGCCTTGGAGGCCTGGCCGCCGGTGTTGGAGTAGACCCCGGTATCCAGAACCAGGATGTTCATGTCGCGTCCGGTTCCGAGCACGTGGTCCAGGCCGCCGTACCCGATGTCGTACGCCCAGCCGTCGCCGCCGACCGCCCAGACGCTCTTTTTGACCAGGTAGTCCGCGACCAGGGCCAGTCTTTTGGCTTCGGGGCTGTCATTCGATTGGATCGTATCCCTGAGTTGGGCAACCCGTTCCCTCTGTGCGGCAATGCCGGCCTCGTCGCCCATGTCCGCGTCGAGGAGGGCGCTGACCAGGGTGTCTCCGATTTCGGCCGAGAGGTTTTTGAGCAAGTGTTCCGCGTGCACACGTGTCTGATCGATCGCCAGGCGGAAGCCCAGGCCGAATTCAGCGTTGTCCTCAAACAACGAGTTGGACCAGGCGGGACCCCGCCCATCTTCGTTGGTGCAGTAGGGGGTTGTCGGCAAATTCCCGCCATAGATCGACGAACAGCCTGTAGCGTTGGAGATCAGTGCCCTGTCGCCGAAGAGCTGGGTCAAAAGCTTGACGTAGGGCGTCTCGCCGCAGCCCTCGCAGGCGCCGGAATACTCGAACAGCGGTTGCAGGAACTGTGAGCCCTTGACGTCGATTTTGACCTTCGTGCGGTCGACTTCCGGAAGGGAGAGGAAGAAGTCGTAGTTGATGCGTTCCTGTTCCCTGAGGGGCATCTGCGGCGCCATGTCCAGGGCCTTGTGGCGCGGGTTGCTCTTGTCCTTGGCCGGGCAGACCTTGACGCACAAGGTACAGCCCGTGCAGTCCTCGGGCGCCACCTGGATGGTGTACTTGGCGCCCGGAAAATCCTTGGCCTTGAAGTCGACTGCTTTGTAGGTTTCCGGGGCGCCGTCAAGCTCTTTCGGATCGTAGACCTTGGCGCGGATGGCGGCGTGGGGGCAGACCAGCACGCACTTGTTGCACTGGATGCACAGATCCTCGTCCCATACGGGTATGTCGATGGCGATGTTGCGCTTTTCCCACTGGGTCGTGCTCAAGGGCCAGGTGCCGTCCGGCGGGAAGGCCGAAACCGGCAGCATATCGCCCTTGTTGGCCAGCATCACGGCGTTGACTCTCTTGACCAGGTCCGGCGCGTCGTCGGAGACGATCGGGGGGCGGCGCCGGTCGGTCGAAACCGCCGCAGGGACGTCGATCTCATTCAGATTGGCCAGCGTCGCATCGACTGCCCGGTAGTTGAGCTCGACGATTTCGTCACCCTTGGCACCGTAGGTCTTCTTGATCGCTCCCTTGATCTTGGCGATGGCCTCGTCGCGGGG
>JBDLIO010000140.1:0-6400 GCA_039714865.1 Acidobacteriota bacterium
TGCGGCCCCTGTCCCTGCCCAAGAGGTTCCCAGCCCCGGCCTTCAAACCCGTCAGCAGGATCAGGGGCAGCAACAGATGGCCGGGACAGCGACAGTTAACAGGGGCGGGAACAGCGACCGCGTCAGTGAACAAGAGCACCCCGATTTGAGGGGATACTCGCGTGGATCGGCGACGCTCTGACGTTTCAATACGGCTGATCCAACGCCTCACAGATGAATCGCACCAGGGACCCTCCCGCCCGGCAAAGCTCCGCGAACTCCTCGATGAATCCCGTGGCGATCACCTGTTTTTGAGTCAGTTTCGACATGCCGGTGAAGTCCTTGAACTTGAGGATTTCAACCAGTTCGTGATCGGGATCGAAACCCCTCGGGGGTCTCTTGAGACGATCACCCTCGACAGTGTAGAAACGCGCAAAGGCAGGGTCTTCGACCGCCTTCTTCCATGCGTCGGGCCGTTCGGCCACTCGTTGACGGATCTTCTTGAGCGTCGGACCGTCCGGATGCCAGAGCCCGACTCCCGCAAAACAACCGCGAGGCTCGAGGTGAAGATAAAACCCGGGTGTAAAGGCGTTCTTGCCGGCCGAGTGCCTGAAGTGCAAACCGGCGTGGGTCTTGTACGGGCTCTTGTCCTTGGAAAAACGCACATCACGGTTGATCCGAAAGAGGGATCCGCCGACCGGCCGTGGATCAGAACGAAAATGCGGGCTGACTTTCGCGAGATGGGGCGCAAAGTCGGCGATGAATGCCTGAGCAGGCTCCTTGACGTCACGTACGTAGCGATTCTTGTTGGCCTGGAACCACTCCCGGGTGTTGTTGGCCTTCAGGTCTTCGAGAAAACCAAATAGATTTTTCCCAAAATATCGGTCAGACATCAATCCTCCTCAGTCGTCAGCACCTCGAGACAACTCTCGAGGCCCGACTCGAACGCCGCCTGTACGCGCGGGTCGGCGAGACCTCGGTAGTGCTGATCGCCGGTTTTCGGCAGGGTGACGTTGTCAGTGCAAAAGAGGAGAGCGCCGGCGGCCAGCCCGAGTCGGGCCGAAACCACGGCCGCGGCGGCACACTCACATTCGACCGCGATCGCGAGATCGCGGTAGGTTTCGTAGATTGAGGGGCCTTGGCGGTATCCGGCGTCGGTGGTGAATACGACGCCGGTGTGAACCTCGTGCCGCCGTCCTCCGGCGTCGGCGAGGGCGACTGTCAGGCGAGGGTCGAAAACAGCGGGAAATTCAGGAGGGGCATACCAGCGCGAGGTGCCTTCACCGCGAACTGCGCCGGTGGCTGCAACCAGGCTGCCGACCGGGAGCCCTGGAACGATTCCCCCACACGCCCCAAAAACCACGACCCGCCGTGCGCCGTTTCTCCGAACCATCTCGAGGGCGTTGGCACATGCAGGGGCGCCCATGCCCGAGTAGACCAAGGTCAGGTCACGGCCGTCGTGGTGCAGGGTGTAGAGTTCACGATCGGTGGTCTCGTCGAGTTCGACCGGCTCGCCGTCACACGCATCGACGATTGCCGGCAGGTAACTTCGTCGCCCGAACGGAAGCAGAATCACATTCTCGCTGCAGGAAAACTCTGGATTGGCAGCGTGGTGAAAAGTGCGCTGATGGGTTTCCGGCCTGGATTCAGTCATGCCATCAGCATACCTGTCCCGCCCTTCTCACCAGTGATCTACTCCGGCGCGAAATACGCAGAGACCTTCAGCTCTTCCCTATTGACCTCGAAGGCCCCATATTGTCGTCATGAACAGGAAGCTTTTTGTCAGTGTTGTCGCCAACGCCGCCCTGGTTGCAGTGGCTGGCGCCCAGGCGCCCTGTGATCCGTTGCCTCCACCGGTTGGGGAGATTGTAGAGGTTTGGCCGGCCCAGGCATCAACGCTTCGGGACCAGGTTGCCGCAGCGGCGACCGGTACGACTGTCGTTCTGCACGACGGCACCTACGATCTCAGCTGCGGGGACGCCGGCTGCCGCCTGGTCTTTCAGACTCCAGGCGTGACCCTGCGTTCCTACTCGGGCAACCGCGAGGCGGTGATTCTGGACGGCGCCTACCAGACCAACGAACTGATCAGCATCTACGCCTCGGATGTTGTCATCGCCGATATCACCTTGATGCGGGCCTACGATCACCCGATCCACATCACCGGCCCGGCTGTTCCGATATCGGGAATATTGATCCACAATCTCCACATCTCCGACCCCGGCCAGCAGGCGATCAAGATCAACCCGGACGGCTCCGGGCTCGGGGTTATCAACGACAGCACGGTTGAGTGTTCGAACCTGGAATTGACCGATGTCGGGCGGACCCACATTCGGGACGGCTGCTACACCGGGGGCATCGACGGCCACGCAACAACAAATCTGTTGGTACGCCGAAACCGTATCGAGGGCTTCTGGTGTGATGACGGCCTGTCGGAGCATGGCGTGCACCTGTGGCGGGCTTCGGCCGACACGGTCGTTGAGGAGAACCTCGTCCTCGACTGCGCGCGAGGCATCGGTTTCGGCCTCGGCTACGGGGCGGCGAACGGCCATGCCGGCGGCATCATCCGCAACAACTTCGTCGCTGCTGCCGACAGTGGGCTTCAGAGTTCTCCTGACGGATTCGACACCGGCATCACCCTCGAATCGGCTGCCGGCGCCGAGGTCTACCACAACACGGTCGTCTCGACGTTCGCTCCGCTGTCGTCGTCGATCGAGTGGCGCTGGGATCTGACCACGGCAACGGTCGCCAACAATCTGACCTCGCATGCCCTTCTGTCGCGCGACGGCGCTTCCGCCACCCTCGACGCAAACATCAGCACCGCCCTTTTGCAATGGTTTTTCGATCCGTCGGCGGGTGATCTTCATCTCGTTGCCGATGATCTGGCCCCTGTGGACGTGGCGTCGGTGCTCGCTCCCGGCCTCGCCGACGATGACTTCGATGGCCTTGAGCGGCACACTGCGCCCGACGTCGGCGCCGACGAGTACGGCTACCCGGTCTTCATCGACGATTTTGAATTGGGCACGACCTCCCGGTGGTCGACCGTGGCGCCATAGGGTGGACCTCGGCCGACCAACCTCCCTCCCGACATCTCGGTGTCCGCAAACCTGCACCAGGAGTCCAGGGTATGCTCCAGAGCGGCCGAGTGCGGTTGGAAAGGCCGAACCGGTTTTGCCTCTCTCTCGTATATGGCCCAGAAGGCGGGGAAAGATTTGAAGATCAACTTACTGGTTTGTGTGTTCTTGGTGATGTCGGCAATGGGTTCGGCGATGGCGCAGACGGCGCCGCCTGCTGTGGCCTCGACCGAGGCGGAGACGGCGGCCGAACCCGGCGTATTCCACGGTGAGGTCGAGGTCAGCGTCGTCACCCTCTACGCCACGGTGGTTGATCGCAAAGGCAAGACCATTTCCGGTTTAAAGGCCGATGATTTTGCCGTCTTCGAGGGTGGTGAGGCGCGGGAGATTACGCTCTTCGAGGCCGTAGATCGAACGGAGGTCGAGGTGACGACTCTCGATGCCCAACCCGAAGCCGACGAGGCCCCTGTACCGGAGATTCAGACCAGAGGCGACTCTGTGGCGGTGGTTTTCGACAATACGCGCCTCGAGCGTCGCGCGCGTCGTCGTGTGCTCAAGGCCCTCGAAGAGATGGTTGAGCCGATGTGGGCGCAGGGCGCCGAGGTGATGGTGGGCGTGATGGCCCCGAGATTCGAGGCAATCCAAGACTTCGGACGTGATCCCGAGCTTTTCGCCGCGGCCCTTGAACAGGTGGGTGATACGCCAACAACCGGCGATGCGATCAAGTCGGAAAGACGCGCTCTCAAGAGGGATGTGAACGGGGGGTTGGCGGCGGGTTCCCAGAATTTCGAGGCGATGGAGCAAGGTGAGGCAATGCGGCTTGAACTTCGGATCGACGCTTTCAGAGAGCTGGAGATGCAGCGGGGCCTCGAGGGGCTCAATCGGCTCGAAAGCCTCGTACGCTCGTTGGCCGGCCGCGGAGGGCGCACCAGTCTGATCTGGGTCACCGAAGACATGAGCTTTCGACCGACAACCGACATCTACCGGCGCTTTTTCAATCGGTTCAGCGGTTTCGTGACGCTCGATCTGCCGGAGATATGGGGCCTCGAGCGGGATCTTCAAGGTAACTTTGATCGGGTCATTGCCGCAGCACAATCAGCCGGTGTGACGGTGCACGTTGTGGACGCTTCGGACCGGGACTCCGAGGTCATGGATACGGACTTCCGCACGCCAGACGTGGCGACTCGCACGGTCGGGAATGCCTCGGGACGGGTCTCGACCACGGGCTACGATTTCTCCGAGGTCTATGACGCGATCGAAGGGTCCCAGTACCTGGGATATGGCAGTGGCGGCGATTTCTTTGGGAATTCACGCAACTTCGAGGTCTTCGTGGACTCCTTCGTCGAAACAACCGCGACCTATTACGTCATCGGGTACGACCGTCCGGCGCCGAGTGACGGTCAGACGCATTCGGTGCGGTTGGAGGTCAAACGACCGGGCTTGAGGGTTCGCCACCCGGCCAAGATCCTCGACCGTACTCCGGAGCAGAGACTGACCGATTCGGTCGTGTCCCACCTCGTGTGGGGCGAAGGCACCAACCCTCTGGGCCTCTTCGTCAGGGTCGATGAGAAACAGGAAACCGAAGGCGGCGAGGTGCTGTGGCCGGTCAATCTGGAAATTCCGGCAGTCGCTTTGCTGCCCGGTGATGACGGCCGAGCCCTGATCACCGTTGTCATTTGTGTAGGCTCAGCCGACGGAACCATGTCGGCGCCGCACCAGTTCCGGCTGGTTCTTCCCGTGCCGAAAGACAATCCTCTGGCGGTGGGCACCGCCCAGGTGACGCTGAGCACCCGACCGGAAGGCAACAGGGTCGCAGTCGGCATCCGCGATGAACTCTCCGGCGCTACCTCGACGGTGCTCGAGCCGTTGACGCCTGGATCGCAAGCGAGCGAGCCCTGATTCCTACAGAGTTGGATGGGACTCGGTACGTTGTCTTTGGTGCCTGGGCCGCGAATACACCGTAATGTGATGGATAGTGACCATGGTCACACAGTGGTGAACCGATCGGTGACTTTCGTCACTGACCCGCCAGTTGTCAGGGTCCATATTGAGAAACAGGCAACCGCAACTCCGACTTTTTGGTGTAGGAGCTGTTGGTTTGTCAAATTTTCTAAAGCTTGTCACTACAAGCCGAAAGGGACTACGATGAACGTTATACTGAAGTGGACAAAATTGGCTTTTCCTGTGGCCATCATGGCAACTCTGATCGCGGCCATGCTCCTCCCGGGGACCGCGGAGGCGGGTTCGAAACTCTGGCTTTATCCTGATTCCGACGACCCCCGGAACGGCGGGCATGTCGTTGATACCGGGAATTTTGTCTTGAATGTCGAGAACCTCGGGTCGGGCAACGGGGATACCACCGCCTACGAGGTTTTTGTCGTGCTGTCGGTCAACGATCCGGCACTTCTTACCGGCGGGAGCCTCGGGCTGCCGGACGGCACATCGGTGGACCTTGACCCCGATGCGTTTGTTTTTGATACTCCGGTTTTTCCGTGCTCGGGTCATTCCTTCCCGCCTCACGGGGTCTACCCGTCCTTCATCGCAGAGTTCTTCATCGGTGATATCGCTGACGGTCAGGTGATGCAGATCGCTGTTGATATTGAGGGTGACGATGGCCTGGTTGCACACTTCGACGCCTTCGGCACCGGTTACAAACAAGCCGGCCCCAACCTCAAATGTTATGACGTCAGCAACCCGGCGGGCCATGATGTCAGTGTGGTTTTCGGTGAGGGTGGTGGCGAGGAACCCTGCCCACAGTTGACGATCAGCAAGGTCGCTTCGGTTTCCGGCGTCGACCTCGGCGACGAGGTGATTTTCACCATCTCCGTTGAGAACGACAGCGAATGCGATGCGACTGGGGTTATTGTCTCCGAGGATATTCCGATGATCATCGGAGATGACGGTATCGAGGTCCCGGCGTTCACCATAGTGGCGGTTGACCCGTCGCCGACCCAGCAGTCCGACTCAATGGTGATCTGGGAGATCGGGGACCTTCTGGCAGGCGAAACCGCAGTCTTTGAGGTGACGGTGGTCTTTGACGAACCTGCCGCCGATGGCACGGTCGTAGAAAACACCGCCTGTGTTGTTTTTGCGGAGTCCGATGAGATGATCTGCGCCGGCGCCGAGGTGGCTGTCGGTTCGGTTGGCGGCGAGATAGGAGGACCGGGTTTCTGGTGCAACCAGATCCGCTTCGCCCTGGAGGGACGGCACAACGCCAAGTTCACCATCGAGGAACTGGAAGAGTGGTTGCTCGCTATCAACGAAAATTCTCCGGTCTTCCCGGAACTGTGGGACACCACCACGTTGGAGGGTGCGCGTGATCTGCTGTGCCTTCCGAATATTGCGGATTC
>JBDLIO010000141.1:0-6374 GCA_039714865.1 Acidobacteriota bacterium
GCCGCTCGGGGCGGCGCTGCTGTTCGGGGAATCCGTCCTGCCTTACTGTTGTGCGATAGTTCTGGCCGCCGTGGGCGGGGGGGCGGCCGTTCGATTCATCAAACCGACCACTAGGAGAATTCAGCCGCGGGATGGTTTTCTGGTCGTGGCCGGAGCCTGGATTCTCATTTCTTTGATTGGCGCCATTCCCTATCTGGCATCAGGCGTTCTCGGTCCGGTCGACGCGATCTTTGAATCGGTGTCGGGCATTACCACGACTGGATCGACCGTCATCGAGGATGTGACGATTCTCCCCAAGGCCCTGGTGCTGTGGCGGGCCATGAGTCAGTGGCTCGGGGGTATGGGTATTATTCTCTTCACGATCGCCATTTTGCCTCTGCTGGGCATCGGCGGCATGCAGCTTTTCAAGGCCGAAGTCCCCGGACCGGTGGCGGACAAGGTCCAACCGCGGCTGGCCAACACCGCACGGTCGCTCTGGGGGATCTACCTGGGACTGACCGCGTCGGAGTGGTTGTTGTTGAAGTTGGCCGGTATGACCGGCTACGAAGCGCTCTGCCACTCGTTCACGACGCTGGCGACCGGCGGTTTCTCTACCAGGAACACATCGGTTGGGGAGTTCGGGTCGCCGTTGATCGAGTGGATCATTATTTTTTTCATGTTGACGGCCGGTATCAATTTCGTGCTTCATTACAGGGTATTGGCCGGACGGGGCCGTGAGGTCCTGAAGGACGCCGAACTCCGTTACTTCATGGGGGTGGTGTTGGGAGTGACAGCCCTGCTGACCGTCGTGGTTCATGAACCCGGGAACGGCTTTTTCGACTCTCTTCGTCTGGCGGCCTTTCAGACCATTTCATTGGTGACGACGACCGGGTATGCGACGACTGATTTCGAAGTCTGGCCGACGCTTGCCTTGATGACGGTTGTCGTACTGCTGGTCCTCGGCGGCATGTCGGGGTCTACCGGGGGAGGGATCAAGAGTCTGCGAACCCTCCTGGCCTTTCGATCTCTCCGGGTGACTCTGCACCGGCTGATCCACCCCCACGCCGTCCGCCCTGTCAAGTACGGTGGCGTGGTCGTCGAGGAGTCGGTTCTCTCCGGTATCTGGGCTTTCTTGACCGCCTATATCTTGCTGGCACTTCTCGGATCCATGGTTGTGGCCGCGCACGGTTACGACGTCTTGACCTCATTGACGGCCTCCCTGACCGCGATCGGCAATGTCGGACCGGGGTTGGGGCAAGTAGGAGCCTACGACAATTTCGCCCATTTCCCGGGTTTGGTGAAGATCAACCTGGCAATATTGATGCTCTTCGGGCGACTTGAGATTTTCACGATTCTCGCTCTTCTGACTCGGGAGTTCTGGAGACGATGAAGGGTAAGAAGGCCCAGTTGGGAACTGTGTTCCTGATTGTCTTCATCGACCTGATCGGTTTCGGGATCGTTATCCCGATTCTGCCGTTGTACGCTGAGGAATTCGGACCCTCGCCGGTGGTCTTCGGGCTGTTGATGGCGTCGTTCTCCGCCATGCAGTTCCTCTTTGCGCCGATCCTCGGGAGGTTGTCGGACAAAGTTGGACGGCGTCCGGTGTTGCTGGTGTCCCTGGTGGGTTCGGCGATCGGATACGTGATCTTTGGATTTGCCGGCTCGCTGGCGATGTTGTTTGCCTCTCGGATCATCGACGGTATCTCAGGGGGAAATATTTCGACCGCTCAGGCCGTGATCGCCGACATTACGACCCCCGAGGAACGGGCCAAGGGAATGGGCATGATCGGTGCCGCCTTCGGCCTGGGGTTCATCCTCGGCCCTGCGGTCGGCGGCCTCTTGGTCCAGGTGGCGCCGTGGCTGCCTGGAATCGCTGCCGCGGTCGCGTCTTTGACCGCATTCGTCATGGTGCTCGTATTTCTGCCGGAGACTGTTGACCCGGCGGCCCGAGCCACCGCTCGACGTCATCCGTTCAATCTCAAGAGTCTCGGAAACGCCGTGGGCCACCCCTTGGTATGGCCCTGTCTGGCGATTGTTTTCATGATCATCTTCGCGTTCTCCAATTTTGAGACGACCTTCGCTCAATTCGCCGTACATGCGCACGATTTCACACGGTCCAGCGTTTATTGGCTCTTCGTCTATGCAGGCGTTCTCGGGGCACTGGTGCAGGGTGGACTGGTGCGTCACCTGGTACCCCGATTCGGCGAGGCTCGGCTGGTCTTCGGCGGGACCTTCATCGGTTTTCTGGCCTTGGGGTTTATGCCGTACGTTGGATCGCGGGGCCTGTTGATGGGCGTATTGGCCCTGCTGGCGTTGGGACAGGGGCTGGCGGGACCATCGCTGTCGGCCTTGACTTCCAAACTGGTCGATGCTGATGAGGTCGGGGGCGTGATGGGGGTCTATCAGGGATTTTCATCTCTCGCCCGCATCATCGGTCCGTTCTGGGCCGAGGTGGTCTATGGGAAGATCGGCATCGAATGGCCCTATCGAACCGGGTCGATCTTCATGCTCCTGGCTGCGATCGTCGCCGGAGTGACGCTTCTGAGGGCTCCCCGTCCAGCGGAGAAGGAAAATAGTTGAACCACGAAGGCACGGAGAACACAAAGAAATTTCGGCCATCGGGTGAGCTGACGAATCTGCTCAATCTTGCGTATAATCCTGTTCGTAACATGGGAGGGAATTCATGAGCGCATTCGAAGATCTGGCACGGGAAGTGACAGTTCTGATTCTCGGTGGGGGACGGGGTACGCGCCTCGCACCTTTGACGACCAGAAGGTCAAAGCCGGCGGTTCCCATCGCGGGGAAGTACCGGTTGATCGACATCCCCATCTCCAATGCGATCAACTCGGGGATGGAGCGAATGTACGTTCTGACCCAGTTCAATTCGGTGTCGCTGCACCGCCATATCAGTCGAACCTATCGTTTCGACGCATTTTCGCGTGGTTCGGTCAGTATCCTCGCTGCCCAGCAGACCCCGGACGGGACCTCGTGGTTTCAGGGCACTGCGGACGCGGTCCGGCAGAACATCAACATCATCCGGGATGTCAGGGCGAAGCACGTCTTGATTCTGGCCGGCGATCACATGTATCGCATGGATTATCGGCAGTTGTTGAGTGACCATGTCGAAAATGACGCGGCCATCACCATCGGCGTGATGCCATGTTCGGAAGAGGAAATCGCCGAGTTCGGCGCAGCCCGGGTCGACGAGGGCGGCAGGATCCTCGAGTTCCGGGAAAAGCCCCAAACCGCCGAGGCCAGGGATGGCATGGAGGTTTCCCCGGATCTACTCCGGCGCAAGGGGGTGCGTGCAGATCAACCGTTCCTGGCGTCAATGGGCATCTACCTGTTCAAAAGAGAAGCGCTGCTGGAAGCGCTGGACAATGAGTTGGTCGATTTCGGGGGAGACATCATCCCGGCCGAAGTGCCTCGTCGCAGGGTCCAGGCTCACTTTTTCAAGGGATATTGGCGGGATATCGGGACGATCCGGGCTTTTTTTGAAGCACACATGGATTTGGTTCGCAGTACGCCGGCTTTTTCGTTTCATGATGTCGGCTGGCCGTTCTACACACGACCGAGATACCTTCCCGGCGCCCTTTTACAGGACTGCCGGTTTGACCACGCTCTGCTCGGCGACGGCTCTTTGCTCGAAGGCGCGACCGTCAGCCATTCGGTGATCGGCATACGGTCATCCGTGCGTGGCGCCACCCTCGATCACGTGCTGTTGATGGGCGTCGACTCCCACTTTCCGGATGCCGGCCCTTCGGCCCCGCCGGTCGGTGTTGGTCCAGAGTCTGTCATTCGGAATGCCATCATCGACAAGAACGCCCGCATCGGCCGTGACGTCCGGATCGTGAACGAAAAGAACCTGATCGAGGCCGACGGCGATCAGTGGTTTATTCGAGACGGCCTGGTTGTCATTCCCAAGAATGCGGTGATTCCCGATGGTACGGTGATCTGAACAGGGCCAAGGCAAAGGGCGGAGGGTTATATGTCTCGAGGCGTCAAGGTCAATTCGCGAGTACTGGACATGGAATACGCGGTTCGTGGGCCGATTCCCCGCCGTGCGGCGGAAATGGCGGCCAAGGGGCGGCGGATTATCCCGTGCAATATCGGAAATCCCCAGGCGCTGGGCCAACGGCCCATTGCGTTCTACCGCCAGGTCCTCAGCCTGCTTGAGGATCCGGCCGCCGTCACAAGGGAACGAACCCTCCGTGCGGCAGGCATGACTGAAGCTCTTCCGGCGGATGTGATCGATATCGCTTCGACAATGCTCGATGGCAGCCGCACGGGTTCGGGGGCCTACACGGAGAGTGCGGGCTTCAGATTCATCCGAGAGGCCGTTGCCGGATTCATCGACTCCAGGGACGAAGTAGGTTCCGGCAGCCCGAACGCTTCTGATCCGGACTCGATCCTGTTGACCGATGGCGCTTCCGGAGGCGCGGTCTACGTCCTGGAGGCCCTGATTTCGGGTCCGAAAGACGGAATTCTGGTTCCGATTCCTCAGTATCCCCTCTACTCGGCGACCATTACCCGCTGCGGGGGTGTTCTGGTGGGCTACCACCCGGACGAAGAAGCCGGCTGGGCATTGGGCCGTGCCAATCTCGAAAAACCGTTGAAGGCGGCTGCCGAGGAGGGCATCGAGGTCAAGGCGATAGTGGTGATCAACCCAGGAAATCCCACCGGGGCGCTCTTGGACAGCAAGTCGATGCGTGAGGTTGTCGATGTCGCGCGCGAGTGGGGGCTTGCCATCATTGCCGACGAGGTCTACCAGGAGAATACCTACGGTCAGGAGTGGCGCTCCTTCGCGTCGATCATCGGAGACGAGGCGATCCCTCTGTTTTCCCTCCACAGCGTATCAAAAGGCTTCTACGGGGAATGCGGCCACCGGGGCGGCTATTTGGAGGTGCGGCACGCTCCACCGGTTATCGGGACCAACCTGGATCTCAGAGATGTGCTCGTCAAGCAGGCTTCGGTCAATCTCTGTCCCAATACGATGGGGCAATTCCTGGTTCACTTGATGGTGACCGGGCCTCGCGAGGGTTCGGAAACACACCGAGTATTCCTCAAGGAGAAGACGCGGGTGCTCGACGATCTCCAGGCCAAGGCTTCGATGATTCGAGATTATTTCAATCAGATGGACGGCGTTGAGTGTTTTGGAAGAACCGGTGCGATGTATCTTTTTCCACGTCTTGGTAGATTGCCGGAGGGCAAGACCGACTTCGACTACTGTATGGCCCTTCTTGAGGAAACCGGCCTGGTGACCGTCAACGGCGCCGGGTTCGGGCA
Organism: Acidobacteriota bacterium; assembly: GCA_039714865.1. GTDB lineage: Bacteria > Acidobacteriota > Thermoanaerobaculia > Thermoanaerobaculales > Sulfomarinibacteraceae > DAOWGJ01. The sequence continues at coordinate 5,266 of JBDLIO010000141.1, forward strand.
GGCGCCGGGCACCCACCATCTCCGGATCGCCTTTTTGCCGCCGTTCGAGTTGATCGAAGAGGTCATGCCGGAGTGGGTGCGGTTTCATAACGAGTTTGGGTAAGAGGGGTTGAAGAACAGAGTCCGGGCCAGCGACAAGGTCAGCAAACAGCGTCAGGTGCAGTTGGCAGGGACAGCGTCAGTTGACAGCGGCCGCGACAGATACCAGCGTCGGCGACTGCGTGAGTGAACAGGGGAGCGCCCGTTTGTCACGCGTCAATCGACGGCTCCAACTCCACCATCTCCATCGAGTCAGGAATCATTGCGATATCACGAAGCAGGTTCTCGCAGTTCTTTCTTGCGGACACATCGGGCAGGCCGCCATCTCCCCAAACCAGACCGATGCTCCTCGCACGTCCCTGTACCTTGGCCAGATACATCAGGCGATCGGCCACATCGATCAAGCGTGGCCACTGGTCACTCGATTGAAAGTCCGTCGTTCCCAACGGAATCTGCAAGAACCCGAACGAGGCCCGGATCGGAATGACGGTTCCGTCAGGGCCTTCGATGTGGCAGTTGTTGAATCGGTCGAGGATCCTCTGGGCAAAGCCGAGGGCGCCTTCACGATCCATGCCTCTGGCGAGAATGACGAATTCCTCTCCACCCCAGCGGACGGCCTGATCGCACTCCCTCATCTCGTCCGACAGGACATCCCCGCACCGTTCGAGGGCCCGGTCGCCGACATCATGGCCCCAGCGGTCGTTGATGGCCTTGAAATGATCCAGATCGATCATCATCACGACGGCCGCGTGGTATTCACCGATGTTGTCGCCTGGACCGAGACGGATCACCTCCCGCTTGAGGATCGACATCTCGACCGGCAGAACATCGGCCAGTGCCCTCCGGTTTCCCAGGCCTGTCAAGGGGTCGGTTCGCGAAAGCTCCGTCAGTTGGCGGTTCTGTTCCTGGATTTGTCGGTTGGCGGAATCCAGGTCAGAAGTTCGTTGCTTGACCTCCTCTTCCAACCAGGCCTTTCTCTTCAACCGTCCGCGGTTTTGCATATGTAACAGACCGGCGCCGAGAAGGGCTGCCGCCAAAATCGCGAAGAGTTGGAACCATCGGCTTCTGTA
>JBDLIO010000142.1:0-6326 GCA_039714865.1 Acidobacteriota bacterium
TTAAGTTCTGAGGGATGAGGGGCAGGATGCAGGGAACTCAGAAACAGGGTGCGGGGTTCAGCCGGTGATGCCGGTCGGTGAGATTCTCGATGTGGTGACCAATGGCGGGCGGTTGGGTTCTGAGGAAATCATGGCGTTGTTCGAAGGCGGTGACCTGCTGGAACTCGGTCAGGCGGCCGCGGCCGTTCGCCGCCGGAAAACTGATGGCGCCGAGGCGACCTACATCATCGACCGCAACATCAACTACACCAATGTCTGCATCTATCGATGCCGTTTCTGTGCGTTTTACCGACCGGTGGGGCACGACGAGGCCTACGTACTCTCAACTGAAGAAATAGCCGAAAAGGTCGCCGAAACCGTTGCGGCTGGCGGCACTGGGATTCTCCTCCAGGGGGGCGTGCATCCGGACATCGGCCTTGAGGACTACGAAAAGATGCTCCGAGGGCTGAAGCAGTCCTTCCCCCAGATTCATCTGCACGCCTTCTCGGTTCCCGAAATATGGTACATCGCCAAGGTGGAGCGACGCCCGGTCCGTGAAGTCATTCGGAGGATGATCGATGCCGGGTTGGATTCCATTCCCGGTGGCGGGGCCGAAATCCTGGAAGACGAAACGCGCAAGCGTATTCTCTCGCGGGCCAAGGCGCCGACTCACGTGTGGCTCGACGTGCACCGGGAGGCACACGATCTCGGTCTGCGGACGACGGCCACCATGATGTTCGGAGTCGGTGAACCGATCAGTGCCAGGGTGGAGCATCTGATGGGCATTCGGGACCTCCAGGATGAGACCGGCGGATTTACGGCCTTCATTCCCTGGACCTTTCAGGACCAGATGACCGATCTCGAGGGGGAGGTCAAGACCTCCGGGGGCGTCGACTATCTGAAGACCCTGGCCATTGCCCGGTTGGCTCTGGACAATATCGATCATATTCAGGGCTCGTGGGTCACTCAGGGGCCCAAAATGGGCGAAACTTCCCTCTTCTTCGGGGCCGACGATCTGGGGTCGATCATGCTCGAAGAGAACGTCGTCGCTGCAGCGGGCGCCCAGTACCGGATGACCCAAGGCGACATGGAACGCATCATCTCCGACGCGGGATTCCGGCCGCGCCAGCGCAGAACGTTGTACGAGACCCTGTAGCCGCAATTCTTGCCGGTTTTTCTTGTGAGCACCCGGGTGATTTAGACAGCGCGAAATTGGCGGAAAACCCGACAAGAATTGCGAGGTTGGGGGGCAAGGAAAACGCTCACCCAATCAATTGGGTATCCTTTCCCGGGTGTTTTCTTCTTTCGAGGAAAAAATGCGCCGGGTCGATTCTTAATCTGCTTCGAATAATAGCCGAAGTTCCTCAAGGAGCTTCCCCCGGTGGCCTAGCCCCTTCGGAAAACGATATTCGACACCACGCTCAGGACTTTCGAGAGTGATAGCTGCCCTAGATTTCTTAACCAAAGGTCGATCTGATGAGTCACCGCCCCGGCCGCCGCCAACAGTCGCTGAACCCCACGTCTGTCGCTGGTGCGGAAACTGAAGTCTGCCCCAGCCCCTTATCTCCAACCCCGGCCTTCGGGGGCGCATTGAAATCACCGCCTGTTCCTGTGGTCCTGATCGCCCCCGCTCGGCGCGTTTTTCTCAAGGGGCAGCGTGGTTTGAATTGGGATCGGACCCGCCCCTTGAGAAAAACGACCTCGGCGGCCTACGGCGTCGGCCGACACTCGGTTGCAGAGGGTGTCGCCGAGGGGAGCCAGGCACGGCCTTCGTCGTATCGACACCGTTGGTGGGAGGTCTGCCCGGTGAAGAAAGCCGTAACTGGCACCCCCGTCGGAGAAAATGGCTCGTATGTTTCTGGGTGGTAGGCGGATGCACGCTCTTGAATCCCGATCCCTATTCATCTTCCCAAGCGCGAAGCGCTTTTCAGGATTGTGGGCTGGATTGGCCTCGAGTCACCCAGTCTTGTGAGCCCCTGTCCCCGGCCAATACGGCCCACAATCCTTCCGGCCCGCACTCCAAGTCCTAATCCATCTCATACTGCTCCTGGTGGAACAGGGGATTCTCCCGCAAGATGACCTCGAGGCCGTGCACCTCTTCAAGTTCACGAAGCAGGTCTCGGAATGGTCCCTGGAGGTAATGTGAGACCTCGGGGTGCACCAGCAGGGAGATCTGTTCGAGCTGGTTTGTCTGGCTGAGGTCCAGCAGTTGCCTCCGGATCTCCAGGCAGATTGTCGGCAAGCTTTTGATCCGCCCGGTGCCGTGACAGTGAGGGCAGGAGCGACTGAGGGTCCGGTCGAGGCTGGCACGTGTTCGTTTTCGTGTCAGTTGGATCAAGCCCAACTCGGACATCGGGACCAACTGGGTCCGGGCAGGATCCAGCCGAAGCTCCTCTTCCAGGGCGGCAAAAAGGGTCTTTCGGTGGTCCTGGATTTCCATGTCGATGAAGTCGATAACGATGATGCCGCCGAGGTCCCGGAGGCGGAGCTGTCGCGCGATCTCGCAGACGGCCTCCTGGTTGATATGAAAGGCCGTGTCTTCGAGATCGGTCGAGCCGACGTATTTTCCGGTGTTGACATCGATCGCAACCAACGCTTCCGTCTGGTTGACGACCAGATAGCCTCCGCTCTTGAGCCAGATCTTCGGCCGAAGGGCCTTCTCCAGTTCGCGGTCGATGCCATGAGCAACCATCAGGTCCCGCGAGTGCCGGAAGAGCTTGACCCTGGGAACCAGGCCGGGGTCTGAGTGTTCGAGGAAATCCAGTACTTCCCGGAATGCCTCCTCGTCGTCGATCCAGCATTCATCGATCGACCTGGTGAACATGTCACGAATGGTTCTCAAGACCGGACTCAACTCGCGGTGGATCAGGCCGGGGGCCGTGGTCTTATCTGCGGCGGCCTGCACTCTGTTCCAGAGGACCTGCAGGGTGCGCCCGTCCGCTTCCAGATCCTCGGCTTTTTGGTTTTCACCGGCGGTTCGAACGATCCACCCGCCCGGCTGATCGATGGCGCCGATAATCTCCCTCAGGCGTTCCCGCTCGGCCTCGTCGACAATGCGACGTGACACTCCGAGTTGGGACGTTGTCGGCAGATACACCAGGAATCTGCCCGGGAGGGAGATGTAGGTCGTCAGCCGGGCGCCTTTGGAACCCAGGGGATCTTTGACGATCTGGACCAGTGCTTCTTGTCCCGGTTGAAGCAGGTCGTCGATTGCCGATGTGATGAGGTCCGGCGGTTCAGTTTCGCCCTCGAGAGATGCAAAGATCTCGCTGAATTCGTCGAGGATGCCCCCTGCTTCACGAACGTAGAGAAAAGCGTCGCGGTTCAGGCCGACATCGACGAAGGCCGCCTGCATGCCCGGAAGGACGCTGGTGACGCGGCCTTTGTAGAGGTTACCCACGACCGAAGATGTCCGCAGCCGTTCAGCACGGTAGGCCACCAACCGCCCGTCTTCACGCTGGGCCACCCGGGTTTCAACGGGGTTGACGGAGAGGTAGAGAAGGGAACGCATTATTGATTCACAAATCGGTGCCGCCAGATCGACTGTACGATACCCAGTGTCGCACAGGTCGAGATCACGGACGAACCCCCGTATGAGAAGAGGGGCAAGGTGATACCGGTCGTCGGAAGCCAGCCGAGGACCATGCCCAGATTGACGATGATCTGAAAGGCAAGCCATGCGAAGACAACGGCTGCAAAGCTGAGGTCGAAGTGCTGCTCCGTTCTGTCGGTCAGAATTCCCAGTCGGAGGAGAATGATTCCGAAGGCGAAGAGAAGGGCGGAACCACCGATGAAACCGGTGCCTTCGGCCCATGCGGCAAATGCAAAGTCCGTGTGCTGGGCCGGGAGAAACCGAAGCACGGACTGGGATCCCCGACCGATGCCTTCGCCGCTCAGGCCACCGGAACCCACTGCGATTCGGCTTTGCCGAACCTGGTAACCCGTGCCGTAGGGGTCTCTATCGTGGTCGAGAACCGTCAGGACCCGTTCCTTTTGGTAGGGTTTGAGCAGGGTCGTCCAAGCAACCCCGGCTGTGATCAGGCTCAATAACCCGATGACGACCCACACTCGAGGCCTCAAGCCACCCAGCCACCAGCCGATCACCAGGGCCGGGCCGAAGGTCAGCGCTACTCCGAGATCAGGCTCCAGAAGAACCAGGCCGACCGGGACTGCGACGATGGCACTGACGATCAGGAATGCCGAGAGGTCCAGGCGGTCTTCTTCTCGTTTTCCCAAAAAGGCGGCGACCATCAGCATGGTGCCGAGGCGGGCAAACTCCGACGGTTGGAGGCTGACGGCCCCGAGCACAAACCAGCCTCGTGTCCCACCCCTGACCTGACCGAAGACCAGGACGGCGACCAGAGCGATCAAACACAGGGCGTAGATTTTAGGAGCCGCCTTTTCCCAATAGGTTGCACGAATGAAGGAACAGGCCCACAGGAGGGCCAATCCGATAACACCCCAGATCGCCTGGCGCATTAACAGCCCCGACCCAACGGCAGATGAGACCCCGTAGAGATTGACCAAAGAGGCCGCCAGAATACTGACGACGGCCAACATCAATCCGGTATCGATACGATGCTGCATCTGAGGTCCTACCCCCCCTCTCCGAAACCGAGAGGCCCGGCCTCGAGGGCCCTGGGACCGGATTGGAGAGCGGCCCGAAAGACCGTCGCGGCGGCCGGCGCCGCCACCGATCCTCCACCGCCTCCATGCTCGACCAAAACCGCAACCGCGACCTCCGGATCGTCAACAGGTCCCCACCCAACGAACCAGGCATGGTGTTGGAGGTGGTGTGCACGCTCGGCATTCGAACCCTCGTCCGGCAGACGTGCAACCTGAGCGGTACCGGTTTTCCCCGCCACGGGAAGTCCTTTGAGACTTCGTGCGGTTCCCTCCGACCCGGAAACAACCTGCTGCAATCCTGCGACCACAACCTTGAGGCCGGATGGTTCGAGAGGAACGAACTGTTGTTTGGCGGGCGTATCAAGGGGGATCAGATGGGGCTGTACCAGATAGCCGCCGTTGGCCAGCAATGCATATGCCCGGGCCATTTGAATCGCGGTGACCAACACGGGTCCTTGGCCGATGGACACCGAGACGCTTTCTCCGGCGTACCAGGGTGTTCCCCGAACCCGGTGGCTCCAATCAGGGGTTCCGATCAGGCCGGAAGCCTCCTGGGCAGGCCCCAGGGCCGTCGGCCGTCCGAGACCGAACCGTTCGAGCCATGACGCCATCCGTTCGATACCCAGTTTCTGGCCCAGGAGATAGAAATAGACGTCACAGGAGACCTCAAGTGCCCGTCTCATGTTGACGGCGCCGTGTCCACCCCGGCGCCAACAACGAAAAGTGTGACCGTAGAGCGTGATCGAGCCTCGACAGTAGACTGACCACTGAGGGTCGATCAGGTCCTCTTCAAGGCCTGCGAGCGTCAGAAAAGGCTTGATTGTCGACCCAGGAGGGTAGGTGCCCTGAAAACACCGGTTCTGAAGAGGGTGTTGGGGATCGCCCGAGATTTCAGACCATAGTTCGGAGCTGAGAGGTGAGCTGAAAATATTGGAATCGAAACTCGGTGACGAATACAGGGCTCGGACAGCGCCGGTGTTGACGTCAAGAACGACAACGGCTCCTGCGTTGTCGCCCAGTGCCTCGACTGCGGCCTGTTGGATCCGGGTGTCGATCGTCACCGCAAGGTCCCGGCCGGGAATTGCCCCATCCTCCTCGACCATTCCCAACTGCCGTCCCACCGCCGATACGACGACTCGGCGTTCGCCATTGACGCCTCGAAGGCGTTCCTGGCCAAGGTTCTCGATGCCTATGGCGCCGATCAACTGGTCCGGTTGAAAGTCGTCATGACCTCCAGTTTCGCCCTCCGTCAGTCTTCGAAGGTAACCGACGACATGAGCCGTGGTTCCGGCCCAGGGATACGATCGACGGAAACCGCCAACGATTGAGAGCTCCGGAAAATCGCTTTGATGAGCACGAACGCGGGCGACGTGCTCCCAACTCAAGTTCTTGGCAGCGACCAGGGGCGCCATGGTCCCGATCCGACGGGCCGCGAATTTCTGGCGAAGATCCTTGCCTTCAATGATGTCCTGACGGGTCAAAAACGCGACGGTCTCTTCCAGGTCTTCGGCCTCATCGGGGAAAACCAGAAGTTGCCACGCCGGGTCGTTGTCCGCCAACACCACCCCCTGCCGATCGAAGATCCGTCCACGTGGTGCCGGAACGGGAATCCTCCTGAGTCGGTTGTTTTCAGCAAGTTGGCTCCAGAGTTCGCCTTGCACGATCTGAAGGTGGGCGAGTTTGAGATGGAAGAGGCCGAGTAATCCGAACACCAGGATGAT
>JBDLIO010000143.1:0-6316 GCA_039714865.1 Acidobacteriota bacterium
CCTCCGGAAAACGCACCGAGCGGGGGCGATCGGCAGTCGTTGCGCATACGGTGACCTTGATGCGACCCCGAAGGCCGGGCATCGAGAGCAGGGGCGGGGGCGCAGACCGCGTCCGGGACAGGGACAGCGTCAGCAAACAGGTTCAGGTACAGGTTCACCCTCAGCGACAGATGGCAGCGGCCAGGCCGCGTCAGAATTCAGCGTCATAAAGCGCGTTATCCGGGCACCTGGTATCTCTCACCAAAGTAGCTCGATCAGACTCTCCACATCCTCGGCCGGGCAGGGCAAGCCCTGTGCTTCCAGCCCCTTTCGGTAGTCTTCTGCTGCCGAGGGCATCAGAGCCATGAAGGCGGCGGCCGCAGCCGATCGAGCCCGGTCGGCGTCGAAGAGCCCATCCCCGAGACCTTTGAGGAATGCATAGCGAAAGAGAGCCAACAAGAAAGCATCTTGGGCCTCGGGAGGCGGGTCCAAATGATCGTAGAAGCCGGCCAGAGCAAGTGCATGGCCTTCCCAGCGTTTGAGGTCCTGCGCCACGCATTTCAGCGCTGCGCTCCCGTTGGTATCCAGCGTGGCCGCTTGAAGACGAAGATCCTCGAGGTCCCTGATCGAGAGCCACTTGGCCAGCGAGGGTTGCCTTTCCCACAGCAGGGCGCCCATGCGTCCACACCGCCGTTGGCGCTCGAAGAATGACCTCGGGTCGTACGGGTGATGGTGAAACGCCTGTGCCGAGGCGCGGTATCGGATCTTGAGACCCCACTGGCTGAGGCGGTGGGCGTATTCCGCATCCTCGAAGGCGGCCGATGGGAAGGATTCAGAAAACCCCGTCGGCTCCCGATCGAGCAGTGTGCGGTGAACCGAGATATTCGATGTGTAGAAGTGGCGAAAATCGTAATCCGATCCATCTTCCAGCCAGTGGTAACTGAACTGTTGTGCGCCGACGCCATCGACGTGCCGCATCGTTGCTGTCACCTGGGCAGTTTCCGGCCAACGGGTCAGCCCCAGGATGGCGATGTCGGGGTTGCCGGCCTGCAGATGACCCTTGAGGTGTTGTTCGAGCAGATCGGGCGCGGGCTCAATGTCGTCGCCTGTGAACACTACGATCTCACCTTGTGCCGCCTGCAGGCCCCGGTTCCGGGCGGCGGCGGGGCCGGCATTCTCCTGTGCCAGGCGGCGAAGACCGAATCGAAGGGACCTGAAGGATGCCAAGAGGCCTCGGGTGTCGTCGGGAGAGCCGTCATCGACGACGATGACCTCAAACGGGAGATCACCTGGTTGTTGTTGCTCCCACGCATGGAGGGCCACAGCCAAGGCTTCGGCTCGTCCGAAGGTCGGTATCAGCACGGAAAAGACTGGAACCGGCCTCATTTCTCAGGGTCGGTCAGGGCCTCGCGGTAGATGCGACCGGTTCGTTCAGCCCGGTTGATGATCTCGGCGCCGGTTGCGCCCGGGGCAGGGGTGCCGGCCGCGATCGCTTCGAGCAGAGCGTCTGCCAGCGCCTCGGCATCCCCGGCGGTTCCTCCGAGGTGAATTCCTTCGATGCCGGACTCCGCCAGATCGACGGCTTCCCCGCTCGCCGGGGCGACCATGGGCACCCCTGAGGCCACCGCGATGGATGCCGCGGGAGGCAGTACTTCGCACCGATCAAGGCAACAGACGACGTCCGCGGCGGCGACAATGTCCTCGAGCCCGTGGTCGGGGTTGCTGAGGGCAAAGCGCTCGAGACCGAACAACCGTCCGAGATCGTCGATCGCCGGGGCGAGGGGCCCCCGTCCGACGACCCGGAACCAGATGTCTTTGGATTGACCCAGGGTTCGTGCCACGGCGGCCGCATCCTCGGCCCGACTTGATGCGGTCAAATCGCCGGCAACGACGACCAGGGTGGCGTCGGCGGGGACGCCGAGCGTTCGGCGGATCTCCGGAGCGCTCTGGGCGGAACCACTGACCAACGGAGTCGGTGCGAGGTGCAAGGCGCCGATGCCGGGTGTTCCCTCCAGCCGTTCGTGTTGGGCCTTGGTCCGGACGATGGTCGTGTCGGCGGTCCTCGGGCCGGTGCCGGCATCGACCGCCTCTCCCACGACTCGAAGGCTGGGCATATCCTGACGAGCCCGGGCGATCAACGGGTCGAGCGTATTTCCGTGGCCGATCGCCCACAATGTCGTGGATTGGGCGGATTGCAGCAGGGATCGGCCGGCCGTGTCCCAGGTCGCGGGGTGGAGGATTGACCCAAAATCGTGGACAGGCGTGTCATTCGACGAGAGGCCATTCAGGCGCCTTGTTCCTGCTTCGGTCCAGGGGGCAAGGGAGACGATCATTCGCGAGAGATCTCCGACTGCCTTGAGGCCGGTTGCCAATCGCTGTTCGAGACCTTCGACCAGCGGCTCAGAGATCAGGATGAAGAGATCGGCAGGCTGCTCGGGGAGAACCGGTGGGTCGGTGGTGTTGAGCCGCAGTTCCGCCCGTCTGACGTTTTTCGGCAGCCCGACCAGGTAGGAGGCGTTTCGCCAGACCGTCGAGTGGTCGTCAAGATGGACCGGGTGCAGGAGCCACTCCTTGCCTTCCGGTGCCGAAGGGCATGGGAGGCGCTTGGCGATCACCGCCCTGCCGAGGTCGGTTGCGGCCTGAGCCAGACCTGCCCACCCATGGTCGCGAAGGGTTTGATGGAGGTCTCGGCGTGCGGCCAGGACCTCGACCTCGTGACCGGGAAGTCGAATCCACGCGGCGTCGATTCCCTCCAGGGCAAAGAGCCACGGCAAATCGAGTGCGCCGATGGTTGCCGGGTCGGTATCCCCGGCAAGGTTCAACAGGATGTCTTCTCCAATGATGGGGAGATCCCTCGCCGGCGAGGGGTCGGTGACCGCGGCGAGCAGGCGCACCATGTCGGCGCCGGGGTCGGTGGCACGCCGGAGTGTACGGACGGCGCCGGCGGCCATTCGAAGTCCCTTGCGAAGCGCTCTCGTCATCAACCCTTCGGTGGGGGCCGGCGGGGGAAGCGCGAGTGGTGGCGCCACGGTGTCACCAACGTTTGTGGCGGAGGCAGAGAGACGATCGATGACGGCAGCCATTTGGCGGTGCAGGTCACGGTTGTCGTCGGTGAGGTCCTTGAGCTGCTCTCGCAACTTTTCCAATCGGTGCTCGAGTTTCCGGTTCTCTCGATCGAGGTGGGATGTGTCGTTCATCGGGACAAGCTTAGCCCACCCCGGTGAAGTCGGCGCCGGGAAATTGCGGGTTGAAAGGGGAAACCGAAAACTGGAACCTGGATCCGGTCACGTCTGGGATTCAGTAATGGCATTCAGAATCCGGTATTTCATCGTAACCAGTCGACCGGGCTTCTCGTATTACACTTGAATACGTCGAGTCGAAAAGGCGGTCGCGTCGAGACTCGTGTGGGAGTGCCTGATGAGAGTTTCAGACAAGCGAAATTTCCCGAGAGTAGTTTTCCGCCTTTTGGCGCTTGTTGTGTGGTGTTTTGTCGCTGCGACGGTGTCGGCTCAGGGAAACGAGGTCGGGGAAGAGCCGGAAGGGGCGCAGGGTGTCTTCCATGGCGAAATTGATGTCAGTGTCATCAATCTCTATGTCACCGTCGTGGACAAGGAGGGCCGGGCGGTTCCCGGCTTGAGTCCTGAGGACTTCGAGATCACCGAAAACGGCGAAAAGATGGAAATCACCAACTTCGCCATCCTCGAGCACGGCAAGCGCGTCGTGCCTGAGACGGTGGATCCAGCGATTCAGGAGGCCGCCGCCGAAGGTGCCTCAACCAAGCCGTCAACCCGTCACGTAGCAGTATTGTTCGACCTTCCCAGTCTGCAACGGAGGAACAAGGGACGGGTCGCCGAGGCCGTCGGGTCGTTGGTCAGGGAGGGGCTTGCCGATGGCGACCGGTTCATGGTGGCGGCCAACTCAGGCGAGTTGGAGATTCTCAGTGAATTCTCGTCCTACGAAGGGTCGCTGATGGCCACATTGGAGGGGATCGCTCAGCTGGAAGACAGCGGTGACGCACATAAACGCAGCAAACGCATGCTCAAGAGGACGATCCACACAACCCAGTTGATGCGAATGCGCAAGACACAATTCGGCGGCGGCGTCACCGTTGACGAGAGTTTTATCAGGGCCCAGGCCGGCATGCTGCAGACCGAAATCACCAACGCGCGCCAGTATGAGTACATGCGAATCGACCAGTCCATCGGCGTGGCGGACGAGCTGGTCAGAGCCTTGGCTGGGATCGACGGACCGAAGGCGGTCTTGTGGATCGGCGAAGACCTGGCAATGCGGCCAGCCTACGATTTGTACCAGGTCTTTTACAAGAAGGCGTCCTTCTATCAGGACATCCTGCAGCTTTCCCACCCCGAAATATGGGGCAGGGAGGTTGACCTCTCCCGGCAGTTCCAGCGTCTGGCGGCATCCGCCCAGAGTTGCGGGGCGACTTTTCACGTCATTGACGCGTCTGATCGGGACAGTGAAATGGGAAGTGCCGACTACGGCTCTCCAGGGGTCGATGACATCATCAACAATGAGGCTGCAGGAAACCTGTGGACCCCCGGCACCGATACCACCGAGTTCTGGGATGTGACCGAGGGCGCGGACTACATGGCTCTGGCAACCGGAGGGTCGGTCCAGAAAAACACGCGGGACCTCGAAGGATCGGTGGCCAGGATCCGGGAGCAGATGGTACTGACCTACTTTTTGGGCTATCAGAGGCCCGGAGCGCCGGACGGCAAGATCTCAAGCGTTCAGGTCAAGGTCGATAAACCCGGTCTTCGGGTTCGGCACCACGAGAAAGTACTCAACAAGACCGGCGATCACCATCTTGCCGACCTGGCACTCTCTCGCGTTCGGTTCGACATCGGTGGCAACTCGCTGGGGATGTCGGTGGTTGAAGGTCAGCCGCAGCCAGGAGACGAGGGGAAGATCGTCCGGTCCATTCAGTTTCGGGTGCCGGTGGAGAGTCTGGTCCTGATGCCGAACGGTGAGGTCTACTCCGGAGATCTGGTCGCGGCCGTTGCCGTGCTCGACGGCAATGGGAGGACAGCGGAGCCGCGATTGATGCGGTTGTCAATCACCATTCCCTCGGATCGATACCTGCCCGACGCCGTCGCCGCCCGGACCCTCCGCCTGTTGATGGCCCCGGACACCCGCCGTGTCGCCATCGGCATCCGGGATGAGACTTCAGGCCTGACCTCGACCGCCGCGTTGGATCTCACGCCCGTCGAGGCGCCTGCCGAGGACGGCTGACAGGGCCCGTTGACCGTTGGCCGTTGACCGGGTCCGGGGCCGTTGACAGTCGACCGGGGGGCGCTCGGTGAGCCCAGGGAGCTCACAGGATCGGGGCCGGCCCCGGACAATGGATTCCAACCCCGGCCTTCTGGTACGCCCTTCGTGCGCACCAGCGTCGTCTTTTCTGCGAGCCCGCAGCGAGGTGTCGAGATGTACAAAAACAACGCGGGCTCGCAGAAAAGGCGAGCGGCGGCCTACGGCGTTGGCCAAGACTCGATTGCTGAAGCGCTCGCCGAGGGGAGCCCGGTGTCGCCCTTCTTCGCATCAACGGCTCGATTGGGAGGTCTGCCCGATGAAGAGAGGGCGCACCCGGCACACCCCGTCCAAGAGGGCGCTCTTGGAATTTGACGTCGATGTTGGCCGGATCTCTGAGGTCCAAAGCCAACGCCGAAGCACAAAAACCAGACCGCCCAATCCGCTCAAACGGTGCGTGCCATGCTTCGTATTTTTCCCCCGGCAGCCCTCCCGATTCACGTCCCGCTTCAGGAAAAATCGAGCTTGGCAACACTCGGCGGTCGCCTCAGCGACAGAGTCTCGGCCAACGCCGTAGGCCGCCGAGGTCATTTTCCTCAAGGGGCGGTTCCCCCCCGATTTCTTTTACGAAGCCCCTTGAGGAAAATGCACCGAGCGGGGGCGATCGGGACCCGTTGAACTGACGCCGACCTGAATTCGCCCCCGAAGGCCGGGGTTGAGATTCAGCGTCAGATTCAGTTGGCAGCGTCAGCCGGCAGGCTCAGCGTCAGTTGGCGGCGTCCGGGGCGGCGACGGATTCAACGGCGGCGTGGGCATGGTGGTCTCCGTGTCGTTCATGAGGGTGAGGTTGGGTTACCGGCTCTTGGAGAGACATGAACGAGACGGAGGACTCCCTACTCAAACACCGGATCATCGACCGGATACGAGATGATCGTGATCAACTCGTCTTGTGAGGTGACGGTCGGATAAGGAGCAATGCCATTAAGTTAAGACAAACCTGACAGGTGTCAAAAACATGTCAGGTTAATTTTTCCTTTAATTTACAACGACCTGCCATGTTTTGGATACCTGG
>JBDLIO010000144.1:0-6308 GCA_039714865.1 Acidobacteriota bacterium
AATACGGGGTTGCCGTTGTAGGCCGTGTTGATCGCATTTCCCTGGACATTTCCGACGGTCCAGATTTGAATGGAATAGTCGTAGGTCCCCGAAGGGCTGGGCGCCTCGGCCAGGAGCCCGGTACATCCGGAGCCGGGATCGTCGGCACCCCGACCGTCTCCCAGAAAATCCACCCACAGATAGTTCCCCTCCCTCATGATCGCAACCCAGGCACCTCGGGAGGCTCGCGCTGTCGAGGCGCTGGACGTCCAGAAATCCTCCCCAATGCCGGCATCGGAAAAGACCGACATCTGTTGAATACAGATCTTCACTGCAGCCCGCTCGGAGGACCTCTTCGGCAGCGTCGGCAAAAATACGTCATCTTCCGGCGGCCGCCAGTTGGGCTTTTCGGACACCTTTCGAGAAAATGCCGGGTTACCGACAACCTCGTCACCCATGGTGAGTCCAGCGGCCTGGAAGTTGATCAAAGAAGTGTTCTCATCAAATATCAACCATCCCCCGCTCTCGGAGCTGAACACCAGGTCCAAATGGTGTGAGACCCGTTCGACTGTGCCATCGGCAAACCGAACGGATCCCGACAGGACCAGGAGGCCCTGAGACCCTTGTGGCAGGCGGGGGAGATCGAAGCGGGAGACCGGGACAGCCACGGCCGCCTGCGACCCTCCCTGCAGGGTCGCCGTCGCCACCTCCATCAACTGCGCAACTCCCTCCGCGCTGAGGAGGGTGGCTTCGATCACCAGTTCCCCCGGGAGATGGTTACGGTTGATGGCCTGGAAAGAGAGCTCGGACTCTTCGTCGACGAACTCGAAGCCCGGCCCGAAGGCCCGGCTCAGCTCGATGACCGACCTTGAGGATGTCTCAACCTCAACCCCCCCCGATTCACACGCCGAGGTCCAGCCTGACGGCAGGCCCGCAGCAAGGATGAGGACCAAAAATAAAAGGTGCCTTAACATGAGATTCACCTCCCTTTTTTTGGAACAGTCATACCATTGTATCCCGCCTGCCCCTTCGGGTCACCAATTCACCGGACCGGTATTGCCTCGGCATCATCAAAGCCGGGCCGATGAATTTCCTGTCGTCCCAGCCTCGCCACCGCATCCCGCCCGAAGAAGGTCGCAGGCGCCTGGGTTGCAGCATAATCCAAATGTGGCCGGGCCTGATCATCATCACCCAGGGCCTCGTAGATCGTGCCCATCACCCATTCACACAATGGCAGCAGCACCGCATCGGGCCACGAGGTGGCGGCACGCATTCGCAAGACATCGAGGGCTTCGACCGCCATGCCGACAGCCTCGGATGCCCGGCCTTCCAACGTGAGAGCCCGGGCCCGCGCGATGGCGGCCGCCTCGGCGCACTCGCGCCGGCCTTCGAACCAGCTGAGATCCTCTTCCACCTCGGACAGGGACGTTCCACCCTCGACCGCTGCCCAGATCTGGAGGACGTGCACGGCATACTGAGCGCCCTTTCGAACCGGCAACTCAACGCCGCACTGAGCAAAATGACCACCAAAGAAATCAACGGCAAGCTGCATTTCCTTGCGCCATTGGAGATAGTCATAGGCCCGTAACCGATCGGAGACATCGCCCCACAGCACGAAATCCTGGTGGAGAGCCGCATCCAACGCCAGGTCGATCAGCTCATCCAGAGGATTGAAGGCCTGTCCCAGGCTTCCGATGGCTTCGTTCAGCGCCAGACGGCCGCCCTCCCGATCTCCGGCAAGCAACCGCAGCTCACCCGTCCTCCGAAAAAGCCTGCGCATGCCGGCGCCGGTTGCAGCAACCCGATCCAGCGAATCGGCGCCCTCGGCGGGGTTGCCACCTTGAGCCAGGGCGTCGGCCAACATCAGGGCGGCGCCCACCCGAAAGGGCGGTCTGTCCCACAATGGCGAATGACGACTCTCAAGCGTACCGAACGAAGCTCGCCACTCAACCGAGCCGACCTTGAACGCCGCCGCCATCTGCACGACATCAAGCCAGAATCGATTGGCCTCAGCCGGCCGAATCCCGTCAATCGAGCCGTCCGGTCCTATCACGAATTCCTGACTCCCACTCCTCAAGGCCGGGCGCCCCTCGTCAACTCCAACCAACCGGAGACCTCCGTGCCCCACCTTACGGATCTCGCCCAGGAGAACGTAGCCCTTGATTCCCTGAGGCTGGTAGATCTGTTCCTCGGTCCTCAGGAGATCGGGGGATATCCCTTTTCCACCGGAAAGATCAACCAGGGCCGCAAACAGCTGGTTGCCCAGGACGTTGTTAAATCCCGCCACCAGAAGTTCCTTCCTCCCGTCACCGTCCACATCAATGTCCTCGGCAACACTCATGTGGCCTGAATTGACGAACACCGACCGCATGCCCTTGAGCGAGCCCTGTTTGGAGCACAGGCCGACCACCGAGGGATACCACTCCAGGTGAATGGCGGTCCAAAGGGCAATTTCACCGAGACCTCCACCAAAATCAGCCTCTTGAAAGTGCCTGATGGCGTACCTCTCGGTCAGCCTCGGAAAATAACGCCTGATATCCCCTGAAAGCCTCACCGGCAACCGGTCGAGCAGGCGCCCACTCCGACCATACAAAAGCAGATCCAGCCGGTCCGTCGATTCCTCCGGGCTCGTCGCCGCCGCCAGGATTTCCAATCCCCTCTCCTCGTGAAGGTCCATGACGATGGAGTGGGGCTCGATGCCCTCCAGGGGTTTTCGCCACAGGGTCCGGCCGAAGGCATTTCGAACCACCAGTTCGCCGCTTTCGACCGAGGACCGGAGGTCCGAAAACCGATCAGCGGCGATCAGACCCAGAGATCCCAAAGTGGCAGCGACGACCAGCGCTGCGATCGTTCGCACCAGACCCCGCCGGGTTGGGCGCCACCGCCGAGCACCGAAGGCCTTCAGTGCTTTGTCGGCGTCGACCCATCGGTTCTTCGGGCCCTTCTCCAATAATCGATGAACAAAAGCCGCCAGCCACCGGGGACAATCGGGACGCTCCCGGCGTACCGGAGGGGCCTCGTCAGTCACCTGCATCCGGGCCACGTCGAACTCCGACCGCCCCTCGAAGGGCCTCTTTCCCGCCAGCAGGTGGTAAAGCGTCACGCCCAGGGAGTAGAGGTCGGAGGGCGGCGCCGGCTCTTCGCCCCGTACCTGCTCGGGGCTCATGTAGGCCGGGGTTCCGACGGTCAGATTCGTCGCCGTCAGGTCGCCCGCTTCAGCCATCGGGCTCAGCGTGCCGAAATCCGCCAGCTTGGCCGCACCGGTGGAATCGAATAACACGTTGGAGGGCTTGACGTCCCGGTGCACAATGCCCTCACGGTGCAGGCACGCCAGAGCTTCAAGCAGGGCCTCGGCGATTGACTCGACTTCCGAAATAGCCAACCGCCCGTCACCCAAACGCTGAGACAGACTGCCGCCCTTCAGGTACTCCATGACGACAGCCATCGACGGCCCGGCGTCGACCAACTCATAGATCTGAACCAGGTTTTCGTGCCGCAGTTTCCGGCCGACGCGAACCTCACGCTTGAGCCGCTCGACCGCCGTCGATCGATCGGGCCGGGCCAAAACCTTGACCGCCACCCGCTCCTGCAACTCCTGATCGAAGGCCAACCACACCTCGCCCTGACCGCCGACACCCAGCACCCGCTCCAGCCGCCATCGCTCGGGCAACGCAAAGCCCTGCTGAGCCTCACCCTCAAATGAAGTGACCGTCTCGGTGTGGTGCGTTTGATCCACCATGGTGTGGTGTGAGTGTACGCGGTCGGGAGGTCAATGAGAACAGGAGACCCGGGCCCACATTCACCAAATTTTCCCGGGCTTTTCCAAGCCCGGCCTTCTGAAAAATTTATAGAGCCTATAAGAGACTCTGTCCTCTAGGATTTCTTTACCATCAAATTACCGGGCACTACCCAGCCTATGAACAGCATCCTTCCCAAAGAAGGTCTCGGGGGCAGCTCTTGCAGCAGCACGGTAGTACGACAAGGCTTCATCGATATTTCCCTCGGCTTCGAGCACGGTTCCGTAAGCCCACTGGGCCAGGGGTTGGTATGCGGCATCAGGCCACGAGGCCGGGGCGCGGTCCGTGATTGCCCACAGCGCCTCGCCGACCGCTTCTGAGTTTTCGCCCGTCTGTTGATTCAGCACTTCCGATCTGGCCAGGGCCAGGGTGGCCAGGTGAGCACACTCGTCCCGCAGTCGCAGTCTATTCAGTTCGGCAAGAGTCTCTTCGTCGGCACGACCGTCTTCAATCGCAGCCCAATGCTTGAGCACGAAAGCGCGGTGGTGCGCCCCTGGGCCCATTTCCAGATCAAGCGAACATCCGTGGAATCGACCCCCAAAGAAGTTGACCACGACCTCGAGTTGATGCCGGTAGTTGTCAAACTGAAACGATCTCAGGACTCTCGAAGTTTTCGACCAGTCGGCGGAGTCCTGGCTCAGGGCATCATCCAGGGCGAGATCAATCAATTCGTCGATCGGCCCGAAGCCTTGGCCCATCAAGGCTATAGCAGCATCGAGGGCTTCTCGGCCCGCCGCCCGGTTTCCGGCCAGAAGGTACATCTCGCCCAGTCGTCGGTCCACTCGGCGAAGCCGGACCCCGGACAATTGGGCTTGCAGGAGAAGGTCGGCGCCGTCATCCGGGCGCCCTCCTTCGGACAGGGCCCCAGCCAGCACCAGCGAGGCCGCGCCCCGGAACTCAGGCCTCGACCACATCATCGCCTGTTTTTCAGCAAGAACCTCGACCTCGGAAGGCCAAGGGTCTCCTTGCGTCCTCAGTCGGTCACCTGTACGAATGACATCGGTCCAGAACTCGGTCGAATCCGCCATCAAAATCCCGTCAATCGTGCCATCCGCCTCGATCTCGAGGAACCGATCACCCAGACTCGCTCGAAGGCTACCTCCGGAATCCCGCCTATCCTCCAGTCTGATTTTGTGCTCGTTGGCCTCACCCAGCACCACATAACTCAGCAGGCCGCTTCCCCTTGAAGAGACGGTTTCCGGGCTGATCAGCTCTGGAGACCTCGAGCCCGGCAGTCTCGGGTCAACGACGGCCGCGAAGGCCTGAAAGCCCAACTCGTTGTTGACGCCGACGATCACCAACTCACGGCGGCCGTCACCGTCGATGTCGATCGGCCTGACATCCTTGCAATGGCCAGAGTTGGCCAGCAACACCTGCGGAGCCACCCCAGATTCAGCGGACCACACACCGACCACACCGGGATACCACGACCGGTCACCGGCGATCCACACTGCACTCTGACCCAAGCCCTCGCCGAGATCGACACGTTCGAGGACGTTGAGTTGCAGCTCCTCACTCATTCCAGGGAACAGGGATCTTCCTGAAGATACCGTTGTCACCGTGAACCGTCTCAACTGCGAGCCGCCTCGGCCGAAGAGCAGCATTTCCAGCTGTTGCCGTCCCGGCGGGCCTGTGGAGACACCGGCGAGAATTTCCCTGCCGGGCTCGGGCGAGAGGTCGACCGCAGCCGTTGGCACATACAGGCCCTCAATCGCCATGCGCCACAAGGTCCGCCCAAAACCGCTCCGCGCGACCAACTCTCCATTTTCGACGGACGGCTGAATCTCGGCCAATCGGTCTGCAGCCATCAACCCGAGAGAACCTGTCACAGCGACGACCACCAACGCCGCCACCCACCGCGCCACTGCCCGTCGTGTCGGCCGCCACCTTCTGGAACGAAAGGCTTCCAGAGCCTCGCCGGCGTCTTTCCAGCGGTTTACCGGTTCTTTTTCCAACAACCGGTGAACGAACCGCGCCAGCCATCCAGGGCAATCCCCACGCTCGCGCCTGATGGGCGGCGCTTCGTCGGTCACCTGGCGCCTGGCCACATCAAACTCCGACCCCCCCTCGAACGGCCTCTTGCCGGCCAAGAGGTGGTAAAGGGTCACACCCAGGGAGTAGAGATCCGAAGTCGGCGCCGGCTCTTCGCCCCGCACCTGTTCCGGACTCATGTAGGCGGGGGTACCGACAGTCAGGTTGGTGGCTGTCAAATCGCCCGCCTCGGCCATCGGGCTCAGGGTGCCCAGATCGGCCAACTTGACGACGCCCTTCGAATCGAACAGGACGTTGGAAGGCTTGACGTCCCGGTGGACGATGTTCTCGGCATGGAGGCAGGCCAAAACCTCAAGCAAGGCTTCCGCGACCCGCTCGACCTCGAGGATGGCCAAAGGCTCGTCCGCAAGCCGCTGGGACAGATTGCCGCCCTCAAGATATTCCATAATGACGGCCATCGACTCGCCGGCATCGACCAGTTCATAGATCTGAACCAGATTCTCATGACGGAGTTTCCGCCCAATACGAACCTCACGTTTG
>JBDLIO010000145.1:0-6306 GCA_039714865.1 Acidobacteriota bacterium
ACCCGGAGGCAATCCGTACGGAGTTGGTGGAAGGGCTGCAGCGAAGCGTGCCCAGCGGGAGGGTGATCTGTGGTGTGTCCGGGGGCGTGGACTCGTCTGTGACGGCCGTCTTGTTGCGCGAGGCGATCGGGGACCGACTGGTCCCGATCTTTGTTGATACCGGACTTCTCAGAAAGGGTGAACGTCAGGCGGTGGAAACGAGCTTCGAACGGTTTGGGATGGCACTGGACGTCGTTGATGCCTCGGAGAGGTTTTTCGCGGCCTTGAAGGGCGTTTCGGATCCCGAAAGCAAACGCAAGATCATAGGGCACGAATTCGTCGAGGTGTTCCAGTCTGAAGCGAAGCGGTTTCCCGATGCCTCATACCTTGCCCAGGGCACTCTCTACCCGGACGTTATCGAAAGCTCCGGCGTGCGGGGGACGGCAGCGGTCATCAAAACCCACCACAACGTCGGGGGCCTGCCTGAACGTCTGGGCCTGAACCTGGTTGAGCCGTTGAGGGATCTTTTCAAGGACGAAGTCCGCCGCGTCGGTGAGGCCCTGGGACTTCCGCACGACTTTGTCTGGCGACATCCTTTTCCGGGGCCCGGCCTTGCGGTGCGGATCCTGGGCGAGATCACACTGGAGCAGGTCACCATTCTGCAGGAAGCCGATCATATCGTCCTGGACGAAATCCGCCAGGCCGGTCTCTACGAGGCAATCGCCCAGGCCTTGTGCGTATTGCTGCCGGTTCGATCCGTCGGGGTTATGGGAGATGCCCGAACCTACGAGCAGGTCCTTGCCGTACGGGCGGTCACCACGACCGATTTCATGACCGCCGACTGGTTCCGCTTTCCGCCGGAGGTGCTGGATCGCATCGCACGGAGGGTCGTCAACGAAGTCCGCGGCATCAATCGAGTGGTCTACGACATCACCTCCAAGCCACCCGGCACCATTGAGTGGGAATAGGGTGACCAGGACAAAAGAGAATTGAACCGCTCAGACGCGAAGACTCTAACGCGGGCCCCTGGCCGCAACCAAAGCAGAACGGAGCAACCCCCAAAGTCCATTTACCGGCTGGTCGGCTGAGAGAACAGGTTCAACGCAAAGACGCAAAGACGCAAAGACGCAAAGGTCTTGGCCAGCGGCACAGTGTTCGAACCCGGCAACCGCGGACTTCGTCCGCTTTCGGCAGGAGGAAAACAGGCTCCATGAGCAAGCTCGTTTCCGACTCGAGAACCGCGAGGTTTTCTCCCCGACTTCCCGGATGGGTACCAGCTCATGTCGCCCGCTTCCCTCCTGCCTCAGCACACTTCGTGTACAGCCGGGCTCTCTTCGACTTTGACCCCAGCCCGGGCCAACGGGAGATCCTCCAACCCGGTCCGCCAGCTTCAGGCGAAGCCTGAAGCCGAAAGGGAGGCAAAGGGAGAGACAAGCTTGCTTGCCGAACCCTGCGCCGACCTGGCGGCGCTCTGGAACGGAGCTGGCGGACGCACGACACAGCTGAAAGAAACTCCTTTGCGTCTTTCCGCCTTTGCGCCTTTGCGTTTCTGTCTTTTTGTGTTTGTTCTGGTTCCGCCTTCGGCGGAGTGGCTCCCCAGAGAGTCTGTTACCATCTTCCGCGGACCGCCGGTTCAGCTTTACCCGGCGGTTGCGCCGCAGAGGTGATCTGCGGCAATCAGGAGGAGACGATGGCTCGCAGAAAAGTCCTGATCATGGGTGCAGCTGGGCGTGACTTTCACAATTTCAACTGTCTGTACCGCGACAACGAAGACTACGAGGTGGTTGCGTTTACGGCCACACAGATTCCTGACATCGACGGGCGGAAATATCCGGCGGAATTGGCCGGATCGCTCTACCCCGAAGGCATTCCGATCCATGCTGAGGGCGACCTGGAGTCGCTGATCAAGGAACACCAGGTGGACGAGGTTTGGTTCTCGTACTCGGATGTGCCCCACAGCTTTGTGATGAACAAGGGCAGCGAGGTCATCGGCTGGGGACCGAGTTTCGGCGTGTGTTCTGCGGCCAGGACGATGATCGAGTCGACAAAACCGGTGATCGCAATCTGCGCTGTACGGACCGGTGTCGGCAAATCCCAGACGACTCGATACGTCTCCCGAATCCTCAAGGCGTTGGGCAAGAGGGTCGTGGCGATTCGACACCCGATGCCGTACGGGGATCTGGCGAAACAGGCCTGCCAGAGGTTCGAAACCTATGAAGACCTCGATCGCCACCAGTGCACTATCGAGGAGAGGGAAGAGTATGAGCCCCACATCGACAACGGATTCGTTGTTTATGCGGGCGTGGACTACGAGATGATCCTTCGTGAGGCCGAGAAAGAGGCCGATGTCATTCTGTGGGATGGAGGCAATAACGACACCTCCTTTTACAAGGCTGATCTCTACATGACGTTGGTGGACCCCCATCGACCGGGTCATGAGCTGAATTATTTCCCCGGTGAGACCAACCTCCGTATCGCGGATCTCTTGATCGTCAACAAGGTGGACACCGCGGATCCGGTCAAGGTTGAAGAGGTCATGGACAACTGCCGAAAAGCCAACCCTGGAGCGACCCTGATCAAGTGCCGGTCCGTGATCACGGTTGACCGGCCCGAGTTGGTTGAGGGGAAGAGGGCTCTGGTGGTAGAAGACGGCCCGACCTTGACTCACGGCGGAATGACGTATGGCGCAGGGTGGTTCGCCGCCAAGGGTGCAGGCGCAGCCGAGATTGTCGACGCCAAACCATATGCAGTGGGGACGATCAAGGCGACCTTCGAGAAATACCCCAACGCAGGAGCGATTCTTCCGGCGATGGGATACGGCGAGACCCAGGTTCGGGAACTGGAAGAGACCATTAACAGCACCCCTGCCGATGTCGTCGTCGAGGGTACACCGATCGAGCTCAAGCGCATCATCAAGATCAACAAGCCGATCGCCAACGTCAAATATGAGCTGGAAGAGGTTGAGCCGGGAACCATCGAGTCTATGGTCAAGGCTGTTGTCGACAAGGCATGAGCTGAAGTTCAAACAGTAACTCTCAATCCCGGCGGAGTTGGAACCAAACAGGTTTCACCCGCCGGTTTTTTGAGAGACCCCATTCGGGGATCCTTCCGGCGAGATAGCTGTATCCTTGGTGAATGGATCAGAGTTCGACCTCCAAGGATCAAATTGACAAGGCCCTGGTTGTTCGGTGTGGGTCCGAGTTCTTCCTTCTCGACGTGGCTCGGGTTCGACGTGTCATCGATAAAACGACAATTCATCCGTCGCCATTCTCGGTGCTGGGATTGTCGGGCCTGGCCCGGTTCGGTGGTGGACCCCTGGCCGTGTTTTCCCTCGAGGCCCTGGCGGTTGCACAGCCGAGCGTTCGGCCTGTCGGCATGACGGTGGTCGTCATCGATATCGGAGGGTCGAATCCAGCCCAGCGTTTGGGTTTGGCCGTTGATGAGGTGCTGGAGATCGTATCCCTTCACGAAGAATATCCGGACATGGCCCACGATTGTGTGGTTTCGAGGCCTCTTGACATCGACGGCCGTCAGGCACGGTTGTTCAATGTCGATGCCCTCGGCGCCCAGGGTTCGATCGATCGGTGTCCTGGAGTCAACCAAATAAAGGAGTGCATTTGATGGATAAGAAACGCTACCGTACCTGGTTGGGACCGGTCATCCTGCTGTTGGCCATGCTGCCCGCCGGGGCGCTGCTCGAACTGGCCTTTGGCGCCGGACGGTGGACCTGGTTGGTCCGTGGCTACATGGTTTTTGCCCTCCTCCTGTTGGTTGTGTATGTGGTGTTCGTATACCTGCCGGGTCAGCGGGTGCGGCAGAAATTCGCTGCGCTGGAGAGCAGCTGTGAGGTACATCAGGCCGCCCTGGTTCATGTTCTGGACAACTTTCGGCAAGGGGACCTGGTTGCGGCGTCGATGCCCGGTCACGACCTTCCGCTTGGAATTGACGGCTCTGTCGAGGCTGCGATCAGTTCGCTCAGTGGACTGGTGCAGCAAATACAGTCGGTTTCGGTCGAGGTCGCCGGCACGGCAAACGCCGTTCGGGACACCGCGGCCCAATTGGCTTCGGGGTCCTCTGAGCAAGCCGCATCGGTGATTGAGATCACGGCAACCATGGAGGAATTGGCCAGAACGGCCGCCCAGATCGCCAACAATGCCTCATCTCAGGCTGAAATGGCTTCGCAGGCGGAGGCCGCGGGGAGGGGTGGGGCAGAGGCGATCGAGGGGGCGGTTGCCGGCATCGAGAGCGTCAGGGAGCGCATGGGCATTATCGCGTCGAGGGCCGAGACTCTCGGATCCCGGTCCCGGGAGATCTACCAGGTTCTCGACTTGATCACCGACATCGCCCAGGAAACACATATCTTGTCGTTGAATGCAGCCATCGAAGCCTCTACAGCGGGTGAACATGGGGAGCGGTTCTCGGTGGTGGCTCGCGAAGTCAGACGACTTGCCGAACGGTCTCGCGAGTCGGTCGAAAGCGTGCGCACACTTCTCCATGAGTTCACGACCGCCATCAACGCCGTCGTGATCTCGACAGAGGAAGGCAGCAAGAAAACCGACGTTGTTGCTGACCAGGCCCATGCAACCGCAACGGCAGTCGAGCAATTGTCGGCTGCACTTGGCAATACCGCGCAAGCCGCCCAGGAGATCTCCCTTGCGACACAGGAACAACAAATGGCATCCCAGGAGGTCCTTCTGACGATCAAGGAAGAAAGCGACGTCATCACACAGATGGCGGAGGGTCTTGAAGAATTCACGGGCGCGGCGATCCGGCTGAACCAATTGGCGTTGTCAATTCAGCTGCTCTCTCAGTCTTTCAGGCTGGACAGCTCACACTCCCTGAAACACGTGATTTACCAGGTTGCGGACTCACTCGAACCGGTATTCGGGAATCTGGAGGCCACGGATCGTATCCTGCACGGTGTGTTCACCGAACTGCCGTATCTCGAAATGGCCTATCTGGTGGATCTGGATGCCCACATGGTGGCCTTTGCGGTCAATCGTGACCTGGTTGGAGAGGAGGCCGAACAGGATTCGGCGGCGGTCGGCCAATCCTATGCTGATCGTCCATGGTTCCAGACAGCCGGCCGGGACCACCAGACATCGGTCACACCTGTGTACCAGAGTTTGTTGACGGGTGAGCAGTGTTTCACAGTGGTTGTGCCGGTCAAGCGTCGAGATGGAACACAAGAAGCGACCTTGGGGGTCGACGTCAACGTGGGCAACTGGACCAGGATCTGAATCGTGGCTGATGACCTGCTCCCACTATTCCTGTCGGAAGCGGTTGACCGGCTCAATCACCTTGATGAGATCCTGGGCCCGGTAGCGCCCGACCGGGACAGTGAAGAGTGGAGGAGTGCCCGCCGGGAGTTGCACACCCTCAAGGGCGCAAGCCGGATGATGGGATTGATTGAGATCGCGGAAGCCTGCCACCATGCCGAAGATGCATTTGAGGTGGCCGGGGACCAGGGTTTTGAAGAACTGCTGAAGCTGGTTGAACGGGTCCGGAGCATGGTCGGTTCTCTGGGAGGAGACGAGGTCGATGCACGGGATGGCGGCCGGGCCATCACGTCGCCAAAAGTAACCGCAACCGAATCGATGCCGGACACTCGCGTACCCCGGGCACTCCTGGACCGAGTCTCCGATCAGGCAGTACGTCTCAGCTTCCTGGGCAGGGGTGTGGGTGTGATGGTCGATGAGTTGTACGGCATGGCCCGCACCGCTGAGTCCGGTGTCAGTGACCAACATCCCGAACAGGTACTTGCAACGCTTGCACTCCGCCTCCGTCGCCTGGCTTTGAGGGCCGATCGAGAACGAACCCGATTTGACCGCCTGACCGAACGGCAGTTGCGGAGCCTGCTCTCAATCCAGGTCCAGCCGGTGCGGCCGCTGCTGTCCAGTCTCGGACGCCACGCAGAGGAATTGGGGTCTTCTCTTGGGAAAACGATCAACGTCCAGGTGGAAGCAACCCGGTGTCGCCTGGATCGGCGGATTATGGATGCTCTCAAGGAGGCCCTGCTGCACCTGGTGAGAAACGCAGTCGACCACGGAATCGAACCGGAGTCCGAACGAAAGGTCTTGGGCAAAAGTCCGTCCGGAACACTGGCTCTATGCGCCGAGACGCTGGCGGAAAGAGTTCGTTTGACCGTTAGTGACGACGGGCGGGGAGTTGATCCCCGCAAGGTCCTGGAAAGGGCGGTCGATCTGGGATTGGTGACTGCCGCAATTGTCGACGACATGCCCGACGATGCCGTACGCCAGTTACTTTTCAAGCCCGGATTTTCAACTCGGGAAAGAGCCTCTGCAGTTTCAGGTCGCGGCATCGGCC
>JBDLIO010000146.1:0-6296 GCA_039714865.1 Acidobacteriota bacterium
CCGTCTCCATACGCGCCGACGATGACAGTGTCACCGCTGATCGATACGGCTCTTCCGAAATATTGGTTTTCCGCCCCATCCGAGGCGGTCAGTTTGGTGACCTGCCCCCAGGCATCAGTGCCGCCGTGATTTCGCCCGAATATGTAGACTGACCCGGATTGGGAACCGTAGTCGTCGTTTCCATGTGCCCCGACGACGACAGTACCGCCGCTGATCGATACGGAGTTGCCGAAACTGTCACTTTCCGCCCCGTCTGAGGCGGTCACTTTGGCCACCTGTCCCCATGCGTTGGCACCCCCTTGGTTTCGACCGAACACATAGGCAGTTCCGGAATCTGAACCGTTTTCGTCGTCGTAACGGGCACCGACAACCACAGTTTCACCACTGATCGATACGGAGATGCCGAAATCGTCTCCACTCGCCCCGTCCGAGGCCGTCACTTTGGCCACCTGTCCCCAGGCGCCGGCGCCACCTTGATTTCGATCGAAGATGTATACCGATCCTGAGCCGAAACCGTTGTCGTCGTCTTCGTAGGCCCCAACGACAACCGTATCACCACTGATGGAAACGGATTTACCAAAATAGTCATAGGTCGCACCATCTAAGGCAGTCAGCTTGGCCACCAGCCCCCACTTGTCGGCACCACCCTGATTCCGGCCGAAGATGAAGGCCGACCCGGAACGGTGGCCGTTGTCGTCGTCCCATTGAGCCCCAACCACGACGGAGTCACCACTGATGGCCACGGACCAGCCGAAAGAGGGAACAGCCAAAACGTCTACGGCCGTCAGTTTCGCAACCAGCTCCCATGCATCCGCACCACCCTCGTCACTTTGAAAGATGTAGGCGGCTTCAGCGTAATACCCCTGCGGACAATCAAAGGCGCTAACCACCATGGTGTCACCATCGATGGCAATGGCCCGGCCAAATCTAGCCTCGTCACCGACCAGATCCGGCGTCGGCAAAAGCTTCGCCACCTCGACCGGCACGTCGCGCCCTGCCTTCGCCCTTGTTTCGACCCCCTGTCCCTCCAACTGCGCCTCGACCTTGGCCCACGCCCCCGGCTCGACTCCCTCGGGCGTCTGCGCCACCACGAGGCTCGCCGCCACGATCATCGCGATCACGGAAGCTACGAAAAGAAGACCTTTGTTCATCGGATTCT
This sequence comes from Acidobacteriota bacterium, assembly GCA_039714865.1. Taxonomy (GTDB): domain Bacteria; phylum Acidobacteriota; class Thermoanaerobaculia; order Thermoanaerobaculales; family Sulfomarinibacteraceae; genus DAOWGJ01. Next base: position 1,160 of record JBDLIO010000146.1, read on the forward strand.
CCTGACAATGCGAAGCGGTGCGTTTTGAAAACAGAAATCGCGACCAATCACACTCAGTATTCCCCCGCTGACCACAGAAATCAATCAACACAATGAAACGGTAGAGGCGCAGAGCCGAATCAAGGTAGATCCAGGGCATGCAACAGGACCAGCTGAACGTTCAACGTCCAACGCTCAACGTCCAACGTCGAAGTTCGCGTTTGGGGGGACCGGTTATTGAAGGGTTGACGCTCGTTGCCAGCGATGTCTGGATTCTTTCCCGTGGGCCCTTGCGTTCCTTGAGCCTCGGCTGTTTCGTCCCACTACAATCCGCCCTCGGGCGTGTACTTCAAAGTTGAACGTTGTACGTTCGTTCCGCCCGAGGTCACAATGCGGGGCAGGAGCCCCGCGCTCCCGGACACAGTCCCAGCAGCCCATCTTGCTTCTCTCTTTGTGCCTCTTTGTGCCTCTTTGTGCCTTTTTGTGGCTATTTTCTTGTCTTTGCAGGTGGCTGAGCTGACAGCTCCTTCGTTTCATGGATAATGGGTCCATGGCAAATCAGGATCACGTTGCACACCTCCGGTCAGGCGATTGGGATGCCTGGCGTCAGGCCAACCCCGCCCTCGCACCCGACCTGATCGATGCGGAGCTGTCCGGCGCCGACCTTCGCGGCCTCAATTTCGAAAAGGCCCATCTGCGGGGCGTCGATTTCTCGGGCGCCCGCCTTGACGGCGCCAATCTGACCCGGGCATCGATTGAAGGAGCGCGCTTTGAAGGCGCCTCCCTCAAGGGTGCGATCCTCGACCACGTGCACCTGGACTTCCTCGACCTCTCAGGCCTCAACCTGTCCGGGGCCTCGTTGGTCGGCGCCTCCTTTCGGGGGGTCGTGCTCGCTGAGGCCGATCTCACGGATGCCATTTTGGACAGGGCCCAACTGGAAAGCGCCATCCTTGACGGCGCCGACCTCTCCCGCGCCAGTCTGATTGGCGCCTCCCTTCGGGGCGCTCGGTTCACCGGCACGATCATGCGGGAAATCAAGGCATCTTCATCGACGCTCGAAGGGACCGAGTTGATCAACCTCGATCTGCAGGGGGCGGTTTTCTCAGGCGCCCAGGCGGACACGACCCAGTTCCGAGGCTCAAATCTCCAAGGCGCCTTCTTCCGGGGCGCAGCGCTTCGCAACGCCAACTTTCACATGGCCAAGATGGCCAATGTCAATCTGGACAAGGCTCAATGCGAGGGCGCCAGCCTTTCGCATGCGGACCTCTCCGAGGCTTCCCTGGTTGAGACCAACCTCACCCAGGCGGACCTGCGTCACTCGATCCTGTTACACGCCCGGCTGGAGCGATGCGCCCTGTCCGGAGCAAAACTCGCGGAGCTTGACTTCCGCTCACCCAGAATCAGCGGTCTGTCTTTTGGCGGTGCAGACCTCCGAAAGGCGGTCTTTTCAAAATGTGAACTCCGTGGAACGAACTTCAAAGAGGCGAAGCTGGAAGACGCCGACTTCCGAAACGCCAACCTGGAAGGCACGGTTTTCCGCGGCGCCAACCTCAGTGGGGCCACCTTCAGGCATGCCAATCTCAAACAGGCGGACCTTTCAGAGGTTCAGGGCGGAGGCGCCGACCTCTCCGGAACCAATCTGATTCTGGCCAAGGCCCAGGACGCGGCGATGGTCGGCGCCGACTTCCGCTTCACAGACGCCGTCGGCATTGACCTTGACCGGTCGGACATCCGGTGGGCCGACCTCCGGAACGCCGATTTCACCAAGGCCTCGATGATCTCGACCCGGCTGTGGGGCGCCAAGATCCGAAAAACATCCCTTCCGGGCAACATGAGACATTGGAATATTCTCCTGAAGATCAGCGGAATGCTGTCGGTCTTTTCAAGCAAGACCGAAAAACGCAAGGCCGCCAAGGACCAGCGGCGAGTCCAGGAGGTCGCCGAATTGGTCAGGGACCGCGAAAAAAAAAGGCGCCAACAGCGATAATCGTCACAATACGTCCCCTATTTTCCGCCTATGATCATAGGCATCATACGGTTGGCATTCGTACTGTTGTCAAATGGGGCCTTGTTTGATTGAACGAAATGAACACTTACAGACCAGGATCGAACAGTCGGTACGCGTCCCGCGCATCGACCGTCGAACCAGATGCGCACTGTCAACCACGGTTCTCCTGGTTGTCGTCTGCGTCTCGGGGGCGTTGGCCGATCAAGCACTCCCAATTGACCTTTCCGGGCGTGCCATCCTCCGGATCGAATGTCGGCAATCAAATATTTTCGACACCTCGGATTCCTCCACATCGTCCTGGCCCTACCGCTGGGCCAATGCCCTCCATGTCACCACCCGCGAGTCTTTTATCCGGTCGATGGTCTTGTTTACCGAGGGGGATGCCTGGGATCCGGAAGTCGCCGCGGAAAGCGCTCGCATTCTCCGGTCTTTGGACTTCCTCAATCCTGTTTTCATCGAAGCCCGTGCTGAAGCCGAGGGGGTCGTCGTCAGTATTCGGACCCACGATCAGTGGACGCTTGAAGTCGGCGCCAAATTCGGCGCCCAGGGCTCGAGGACGGCCTACTCTTTCGAGTTCAGTGAACAGAACTTCCTCGGTTGGGGCCGGGAACTGACTCTGGAATACGAGAAGGACCACGAACGGTCAACCTGGACCTACATCTACTCCGACCCCAATCTCTTTGGAACTCGCTGGCGGGGTCGATTGTTGTTCGCCGACGCTTCCGACGGGCATCGCGAAGAGCTCTTGGCTGAAAGACCCTTTTTCTCCCTGGCGACTCCAAAGGCGTGGGGCGGCGAGTGGAAACGCTGGAGTCAGATCGAATACCTGTACGGCGACGGCGATCGAATCGCCGGCGGGCGCCGCGATTTCACGCTTCTGCATCTGTGGTGGGGCATGCGCCTGCCGGCAACCGAAAAGACCATCCGCCGTCTCAGCATGGGTTTCCACCGAGATGACCGGGAATTCTCGGACTGGTACTGGGAAACCTCTCCAGCCCCATTTCGAACCCCCGACAATGTCACCATCAGTGGGCCACGATTGGCCTTCGAACAACTGCATGATCGCTACCGTGTATTAACGGGCTTTCGTGGGTGGTCGGCCCAGGAAGATGTCGCCTTCGGCTCCAACCTCAAGGCCGGAGTAACATTCTCGCACCCGGAATTCGGCGGCGATATTCCTCGACTGGTCTTCGATGGTTCATGGGGCCATCGGGTCCAGCGAAACGGTTGGCTCCTGATGGGCGACATCTGGACATCAGGTCGCCTGGACGACGGATCCGCCGCAAACGTTGTCACCGGCTTTCAGGCGGCCGCCTCACAGCTGGGACCCCGCGGCTGGCAGATGCGCCTCAGGGTCGAGGACAGCATCGACCTCGACCGGGAGAACCAGTTGACGCTCGGCGCCGACGCCGGCCTCCGCGGGTGGGACCCCGACACCTTCGACGGCACGGGCCGGGCGGTCTTCAATTTGCAATGGCGAACCCTGCTCAAGGAGGATTTCCTCAACCTCGTTTCGGTGGGAATCGTTCTCTTTGCAGATGCCGGCAAGACCTGGGGAGCACGGGTCGGTCCGAATACGGACGGCGTCAGGTACGACGCCGGTGTCGGTCTCTTGGCCGACATGACCCATATCGGCCTGTCAAACGTCCTGCGCCTCGATGTCGCCTGGCCGGACGACGGCAGCGGCGCCACAGTCATCGTCACCACGACGGCACTGTTCTGACAGGCCAGGATTCAGGCCGTCACTCGCCACCTGTTCCCTGAAAAGCCAATAGTCGCCAACGGCCCTATTCGGAGATTTTCCCCTCAGGCAGACTCACTGTGAGCTGCGGCAAGGCAAACCGAATGCCATTTTCCCGGAAGGCCCTGTCAATCGCCATCTGCACCTGGTCTTTTGTGGCAAGGCCCTTGCCGAACTCGACGACAAACCGCAGCTCAAGTTGGACCGCGTCGTCACCGAAGTTCAGCAGCAACACGTGCGGGGCAGGGTCGTCGAGCACGTTGGGGTGTTCACGCGCGACCTCGACCATGGTCTGCTTGACCAACTCGAGATCGGTGCCATAGGTGACCCTGACCGGAATCTCGATCCGCCGCTTGGAATCGGACAACGTCCAGTTGACCAGCTTGGTCGTGATGAATTCCTTGTTCGGCACAATCATCTCGCTGCGGTCCCACAGGGTGATCGTCGTGGCACGAATCTGAATACGAGTCACCTTGCCCATGAGGCTGCCGACTGTGACCACGTCACCTACTCGGATCGGCCTTTCGGCCAGGAGAATCAAGCCTGAGACGAAGTTGGCAACGATCTCCTGCAAACCGAAGCCCAACCCAAAAGTCAGGGCGGCAGCAAGCCACTGAACATTTGACCAGGTGATGCCGAGCAGACCGAATACCACCACGGCGCCGATGATCGTGATGGCATACCGAACCAGGGTGCTGAAGGCGATGCGTGCACCGCTGTCGAGGCCCGTGCGTCGACGCATCATGAGTTCGAAGAGCCCGGGAATGTTCGTGGCAAGAACGAGGGCAATGATCGCCGCAATCAGGGCCTCGAGCAGAGCCCAGAGGGTCAAGGGTGTGCTCTCGTTCACCACTGCCTTCGCCTCGGCCGGCAGACCGGGACCGATGTCGGCCGATTCGCCTGCCGCCGTCTGCTCGGCCTCTTGCGTTTCCTCGGCCGGGATAACCTCTGCCGGCGACTTCACCTGCGGTGAACCAAGGTCCCGCCCGGCATCCATGACCATGATCCGCGGGAAGACCTGGACCCTCTTCAACGCCTCGAGCATCGGCACCGCTTCGGACCAGATCGAAAAAAGCCCGAAGGCCGCCACCAGTACCACGACGAAACGGAAGAGCTGCCGGACCTGGACATCGGCCGCGTGACCCACGCCCCCGACCTCCTCTCCTTCGTCGGACGGCTCCGGTCGACTGGTTCGTCGCCATCGGTAGAGAAGCCCTCCGACGATCAAAAGCCCGACCGCCAGCCACAAGGTGCGCAGCATTTGGTATGCGAGCAACAGACCGGTGACGTAAAACCCGACAACAGCAAGGACCACCGGCACGATCGCGGCGAGGAAAACGATCGGGAAAGCGTACAGGGCCGCGGCCGGGGTTAACTGTAATTGGGTTAAGAACCATCACCTGGTGAAC
>JBDLIO010000147.1:0-6260 GCA_039714865.1 Acidobacteriota bacterium
GCGGTACTCCAGATGCCGTAGATCCGGCCCCGCTCATGGCCGCTGAACCAGTTCGCCATCGCCACCGCCCCGGTGGGAGCTCCGAAGCCCTGAAACCACCCGTTCAATCCCCAGAGAAGAACCGAGACCCAGAGAACCGTCGAGAAACTCATGCCGATGTTGAGCAGGGCCGACACCAGCACCCCGAAGGCGAAAAACACTTTGAGGTTCATATGGTCCGCAAGGAACCCGTTGGTCAGCTTGCCGAAAGCGTAGGCATAGAAGATCGCCGACCCGATGATGCCCAGTTGCTCCGGGGTAAAAATGCCACCGTCAATCAACGGTTTCTTGACCACCGAGAGGGCTAGGCGGCAGGTATAGAGCAGTCCGTAGCCGATGGTGATCGCCAGCATGATGCGAAGGCGATGCCGCTTGTAAAGCCGGTCGATTTCATCGCGGCTTGAAAGCTCAGGGATATCCGGCCCCGTCACGAAAATACGCAGTGGATTCATGATCTACCGCCAGTGGGGGGCACCGCCCGTGTTTCGACCATCATCGGCCGGTTGACCGCCCTCGATCTGGTCGCAGCGAGAGCCACCACAACCGACATCAGGCCGTCTTGACCATCGACCGCCGGCGCCCCGTCTTCACGAACACAGGCAAAGAAGGCCTCGAGCTCTGCAACGAATGACGCCTGATAGCGCTCGAGAAAGAAGTAGAGAGGTTTCTCCGAGCGCACCCCCACCGCGGTGCTCAGTCGAATTTGGGCCGGAACCTCGTTCAGTGCCTCCGCGCTGCCTTTCGATCCGAAGACCTCGACCCGCTGGTCGTACCCGTAAACAGCCTGACGGCTGTTCTCGATGACCGCGAGCGCGCCGTTTGAGAGCCTCAGAGTGGTGATGGCAGTGTCCACATCCCCGGCCTCGCCGATCTCGGGGTCAACGAGAACGGCACCATAGGCGTGGACCTCCACAACCTCGGCGCCCGAAAGGAACCTCACCATGTCGTAGTCGTGGATTGTCATGTCGAGGAAGATGCCGCCCGAACTGGCAACGTATTCGGCCGGCGGCGCCTCCGGATCCCGGGAGGTGATCCTGATCAGGTGAATGTCGCCGACATTACCTTCGGCAACCTCCTTCTTGACGCGGGCGAACGTCGGGTCGAAACGCCTGTTGAAACCTATTTGGAGCTTGACCCCCGCCCGGTCTACGATTTCGAGCGTGCGCTTGATCCGGTCCGGCTCGAGATCGATCGGTTTTTCGCAGAAGATGTGTTTGCCGGCCGCAGCCGCACGCTCTATGAAGTCAGCATGGGTCGGCGTTGGTGAGCAGATCAGTACGGCATCGATCGCCTCGTCGTCCAACACGAGACCCGGATCTCGACCGGTGTTGACGGAGGCGGGCGGCCAACTCTCGAAATTGGCGTAGGGATCGGCCCCAGCCTTGCGGTCAATGCCCTCCATTTGAAGAATATTGTCGCCGTGCAACCGACCTATCCTGCCCGCGCCGAGAATGCCGATGGCTATGGTCTTCATCGGAGACCTCCCTCGCCGGGCGCCTCGGTCTCCTCATTCATCTCGCCAAGGCGAATCGGCCTGTTTTCCTTGAGCGACCGCCGAGCGGCGTGTGCCGCTCGAACCGCCGCCAGCGCATCCTCGGCGCCGACCGCCGGCGTCTCGCCCTCGCTCACGCAGCGCACAAAGTCCCGCAACTCGGCTACGAAAGCCTCTTGATAGCGGTCACCGAAAGATCCGTGGAGCCTCTCGGAGAAGACCCCTTCTGTCGTACTCGTTGACGTGAAGGTTGCCCGTGTGTTGTCGCATGCCACGCTGCCCGATGAACCGAAGACCTCGAACCTCTGGTCCTGTCCATAGACGGCGTGGCGGCTGTTGTCGATAACAGCCAGCGCTCCGTTGGCCAGGCGAAGAGTAATGACCGCAGTGTCGATGTCACCGGCGGCCCCGATTCGGGGGTCGACCAGCACCTCACCGACCGCGAAGAGCTCGACGATCTCGGATCCGCTCAAAAATCGTACGGCGTCAAAGTCATGGACTGTGAAATCGAAGAAGAGCCCTCCCGAGCGTTTCACGAAGTCGATGTCGGGGGGAATGGGGTCACGGTTGGTGACACGGACAGTGTGAATATCACCGATCTCACCGTCCCGAACGATCTCTGATGCCTTGAGAATGCTGGGATCGAAACGCCGGTTGAACCCCACCTGGAGCCGGATGCCGCGGTCGTTCGTTATCTTGAGGATCTCCTCGATTGGGCCCGGTTCAAAGGCGACCGGTTTTTCGCAGAAGATGTGTTTGCCGGCCTCGGCTGTGCGCCGGATCAGCTCGATGTGGAGGTCCGACGACGCGGCGATGACAACGGCTTCGATCTCCGGATCACCGAGTACGACGTCGAAATCCGTGGTCCGCACCGGAATACCGAGCGTCTCCGCCCAGACCTGATCGAGGTGCGGGCTGGCGACCGCTTTGAGGCGTGCCTCGGATATTTGTATGAGGTTTTCGGCGTGCATCCTGCCGATGCGGCCGACGCCAATCAGACCAACGGTTGTGCGGTGCATCGGTCTTTTCCCTCCGTTTCGATTACATATCGACCCAAAATTCTTGGGCCGGTGGCTGGAGTCCCCCCTCCCCTGGGTAGGGAGGAGGGGTTCCAGTTTGTGTTCAGTTCGGTCTCTGGTTCAGTTCCTCATTTTGTGTCAAAGATTAATCCTGATGCCCAGGACGGCCCACCAGCTGTAGTACTCCTCCTGGCGTGTGCGATCGGATGTTCCTTCGTACACCCTGAACGGCTCGTCGTCGATGTTGATGAACTCGAGGAAGATGTTGATCTTGTCCGAGAGCTGCTGACGGGCCGTGAAGTCGATCTGGAAGTGATCATCGACCCAGAGGTCCTCATCCGGGCCGCCTCCAACCTCGAGGATGTATTTTCCGTGATGGTTGAACGACAGCCGACCCGAGAATCCATACTTCTCGTAGATCAGGGCCAGATTGCCGATGCTTGATGACTGCCCTTGAAGAGTAGAGACCTCGTCCCGATCGGGGTACCGGGCCTCTGAATCGGTCCACGTGTAGTTGGCGTAGAGGCCGAGTCCGCTCCATCCGCCTTTCAGCTTGGTGAACATGTTCTGGTATGCGAACTCCGCACCCCACAATGTGGCGCTGTCACCATTTTGCGGTTGAACGATCTCCCAGGTGTCACCATCGATTTCCTCATCGAAAGTGAAAAGGAAGATGTTGTCCGTGAGGTCCTTGTAGAAGACTCCAGCCGAGAAGACACCGACCGGCTCGAGGTACATCTCATATAACAGGTCGAGGTTCCACGCGGTCGTCACATCGAGGTCAACGTTGCCCATCTCGATCTCCTGGTCCTCGGCATTCGTGAGCCGGAACGGCGCGAGGTGATCGAAGTTGGGCCTCGCCAGGGTCTTGGTGATGGCGGCGCGGAGATTGGATTTATTGTCGATTTTGTAGATCAGGTGGAACTGCGGCAGCCACTCGGTGTAGTCCTTGCCGCCGCTGACCGGCATCAGTTCCAGCGGATCGCCCTCATCGTCAAAGGCGAGTTCCCAGGCATCGTAATGCGTGGTCGTATTCTCGACCCGGACTCCGCCGAGGATGGTGGTCTTGCCGCCGAAGATCAGCTCGACCATTCCGAAGGCCGCGTAGGTGTCTTCCGAAGATTCGAAATCCGCCAGATCCTCATCGAGAATCCTCTCGCTCTCCAGAGCGCCGCTCTCCACCATTGCCCTCATGAGATCCGGATCTTGAAACTGCCCGATATCGTATTGGCCGTTGTAAAACGGCGATCGCGTCGTCCAGTCCTCGAGGAAGTCGCTCAACATCAAATCATCTTCGGACTCCCAAGCCCAGACATCGACATCCTGATCCTTGGTCTTGAGTCGTGCCTTGGCGCCGGCTTTCCACAGACCGCTAAAGTCCGCGTCCCGGTAGAACGCCTGGGTGAAGTTGATCGCTCCGACCCAATCCTCTTCCTCAGAAAGCTTGTGCTCCTCCTCGATCTCGTCGAAACCGAATTCGTTGATGTCCTCGTTTATAGGATTGGCGTAAATGTTGTTCGGGTCGATGAAATCGGCGCTGACATTGGGATCGAAGTCGACATCTTCCTGGATGAAGACCGATGTCAGCTGATTTGCGGTCTCCTCCTTGGCGGTGTTGCGGGAAACGTGGTAGTCGATGACCAGATTCGTTCCTACGATGTTTTCTCCACCGAAAGTGAAGGAGAGGATATCCGATTCCTGAAGTCGTTCCTTCAGCCCTCTTTCGATCTCTCCATCTTCGGGAATTTCAACCTTTGCCCTTCGCTGCTCGTCGTCCTGATAGTTGGTGAAAAGAGTTCGCAGATAGTAGCTGGATCGGTCGGAGACGCGCCAGTCGAAATCGGCGGTCAAACCGACCCGTTCGCGCTTGGTCTGGTAGGCGCGCATCTGAAGTTCAGCAAGGTCGCCATCGTCGTACTCCGGCTCGATGTTGTGGGTATCACGTTCCTGACTCGCTGCACTGGCCGAAACCAACACCCCAAACTTTTGGTCAGCGAAGCGCTGCCCCCAGGCGAAGGTCCCGTTGTAGCCCGTCTTGCCTGACAGATCGTTGTATCCCAAACCCAAAGAACCGGAGACTCGTGTCTTTTCCGGCGCACGTTGTGTGACCAGATCGACGGTACCGCCGATGGCGTCGCCGTCCATGTCCGGGGTCAAAGCCTTGGAAACCTCGATCGACTCCAGCAAATCCGCGGGAATCGTATCCAGGGCGACGTCACGACGGTCTTTCTCCGGCGATGGAATCCGTTCGCCGTTGATCGTCGTCGAGTTCAACCGGGGCTCGGTGCCCCGGATCAACACATAACGACCCTCACCCATGTCACGGTAGAGCGTCAGCCCCGGGATCCGCTGAGTCGCCTCGGCCGCGTTCTTGTCCGGGAACTGGCCGATCTGGTCGGCGGAGATGACGTTGGTGATGTTGATCGCATTCTTTTGTTTGCTGAGTGCCTTGGCCTGCCCTACCTGGTAGGGTGACGCCTTCACGTCGATCTCATCACCGAAATTGAAAGTGATGTTCTGGCTCAATGTCTGGCCGGCAACCACCGTCACGACCACTGTCTCGTCGGGAAGTCCTATGAAGGAACAGATCAGGGTCTGCTCGCCTGCGGGCACGTTCGCAAGGAGGAACGACCCCTCCATATTGGAGATCGCAACCAGATTGAGTCCTTCGACTGCAATCTCCACCTTATCGAGCACCTCGCCGGTCGGACCGAAGAGCTGACCGGTGATGGTGCCGCTGCCATCCTGCGCCCAGGTCAAGCCCTGAAGGCCCACAATCATCAGAAGAAGCACCCCCAGAATCAGCATTCGGCGTCGATTGTTGGCTTCCATTGCTGTCTCCTTCCGTTTTGGGGGCTTGAATAGATGGACCAGATTACGATCTGGCCGTTATGCCCGCACCGGTGGTCCCCCAAACCGGCTTGGAACGTTCCATAGAGATTTCGAATAACATCAAATTAATCCCCATAATTTTTACCAGGCATCACCTGGAACGTTCCATGTTGCGTTTTCGGAAACCGTCACATATAATCTGGAACGTTCCAAAAGGAACATAACTCCCGACTGGAGCAATGTCAAGTGTCACCCCGAGGAAAAGCCCCAAAGGGCCCGTCACAATCCGAACCGACGATTCACGACGTGGCGCGGCGAGCCCAGGTATCGAAATCCTTGGTTTCAATGGTGATTCGTGGTGGAGAGGGTGTCAGCAAACAGAGTCAAGCTGCAGTCCTGCAGGCCATCAAAGAGCTCAACTACCGTCCGAACATCATCGCCCGGAGTCTTGTGCAGCGTCGAACCCGCATGATCGGAGTCTTAATCCCTGACCTCAGAAACCCCTTTTTCAGTGAGGTGATCTCGGGAGTCCAGGGTCGCGCACGGGAGCTGGCCTTCCGCGTTCTTTTCAAGACAGGAGAACGGCAACCCGAGCTGGAAGAACAGGCCATCCAAAACTTTCTCGAGCTTCGGGTCGACGGCTTGATCTTGGCCGTACCCCGGGTTGAAGAACAAATCATCGTCGATGCCGGGCGCTGGACCCCTGTTGTTGTACTCAACTACCAGACTTCAGACGACTCGAGCGACAGCCTGTCCAGCGACAATATCACCGGTGCGGCGCTGGCCGTCGAGCACTGCGCCAGCCTCGGTCACCGCCGCATCGCCTTGATCGAGGGTGGTGCCGGCAGGGCAGCCCAATCCCGGCGGGAGGGATACCT
>JBDLIO010000148.1:0-6253 GCA_039714865.1 Acidobacteriota bacterium
ATCCTCGTTCTGGGCGGAACGACGATCTACCTGATTGCCACCCAGAATGCCCGCTACGAGGAACAGGTCCGAAACCAGCTCGAAACGGCTCATGGGACCTTGCTCGGCCTGATGGACGTGGCGACCCGTGGTAACCAGCGACTGGCCGCTGAGATGGCCGAGAGCCCCGAGATTCAACAGCTCTTCGCCACCGCAGTCTCAGAACTCGGTCCACTGTACGAACACCAGGGACGGTTGGAACAGGCACAGGGGGAACCTGTACGGATCAACGACCCGGCCACGCTACGGCAAATTGCGGCCAATCCGTCAATGACACGACTGCGAAACCTGACGGCGCCGATCTACCACCACCAGCACGACACCTACGGTCTGGGACAGTTCCAGTTCCACATTCCGCAGGCCAGGTCCTTCTTCCGCGTTCACTCGACCGATCCCGCCGGTGACGGATGGACCCTCGGCGCCTTCGGTGACGATCTTTCCAGTTTCCGTTTCACGGTTCTGGCCGCCAACGGCGCCCTTGCAGGATATGAACAACCTCAGGCGGTCATGGGCCTCGAGATGGGGCGTGGCGGTCCGGGTCTCCGTGGAGTCGTTCCGGTTTTTGACCGTGGCGAACACGTCGGCACAGTTGAGTTCGGCGGCGGCATCGGCGATCCCCTCAACGATGCTGCGGCCCGCACGGGAATGAAGGTGACCTTCTTCCTGACCCAGAAAATCGTCGATGACATCGCCTGGAACCTTGCTGCCCGTGTTCTCGATGCAGGGGAGGCAGGGCGGTACGGCCAATTTGTTTACTTCGACGCATCGGACGCCGATTTCGGTCGTACCCTGTCAGCAAGCGTCGTCGGCAATCTCGTGGAGGGTAACGGCGGATTCGGACTGCAAAGCCAAGAGATCGAGGGACAGTCATGGAGACACGCCACCTTCCCGTTGACCGATTTCTCGGGCAACTCGGTCGGCTCCGTTGTGCTTTCGATGGATGAGACACTCACAGTCGCCGCCGCACGCCAGACTCGCCTGATTACGGCCGGCTTGGCGATTTTCGGCGTGGCCCTGCTTGTCGTTGCCCTGGTCTATGCACTGCGTTACCTGGTCATTCGGCCGGTCGACGATGTGGCCAAGACGATGGGCCTCGTTGCCGAGGGTGACTACAAGGCTCGCTGCGAGATCCTATCCGAGGATGAAATGGGCTTTGTTGCAGGCCAGATCAACAACACACTTGACCAGGTTCTGACTCTGATTCAGTCGGACGAAGAACGCCTCGAACTGCAGCGGGACATTCAGGATCTGCTCGTGGTTGTGTCCGACGCTGCGGACGGTGATCTCACCTCCGAAGCGAAGGTTTCGGAGAACATCATCGGCAATGTGGCGGATGCTATCAACCTGATGTTCGAGAATATGTCGGAGGTGATCGGCAAGATCCGCGACTCTTCGGTGCGGGTGTCCTCGGCGGCCAATCAGATTCAGGCCGGGTCCGAATCCCTCTCGACCGGTTCCCAGCGCCAGCTTGAGGATATTACCAATACGACAAGCGCGGTCCAGGAGATGGCGATCAACATCGAACAGGTTGCCAACAACGCCGAAGCGACGGCGGTAGCGTCGAACCGAGCCCGGGAGAGCGCGGAGGAGGGCCAACACAAGGTCAGGCAGGTCGTCGATGGCATGGAGGGCATCCGCTCTTCGGTGCTGTCCACACTTCGCCAGATCAAGCGTCTTGGAGATCGGTCGATGGAGATTTCGACCATTGTCGAGACCATCACCAAGATCGCGGCACAGACCGACATGCTCGCCCTCAACGCTGCGATCGAGGCCGCAAGGGCCGGCGAGCACGGACGCGGGTTCTCGGTCGTCGCGGAAGAGGTCAGGCGTTTGGCCGAGCGCAGCGCCGAAGCTGCCCGCGAGATCGAAGAGTTGGTCTCGGCCATCCAGACTGAGACCGGCGAATCGGTTCGCGCCATGGATCAGGTGACCCAGGACGTGGAAGGCGAAGTCGGCATCGTGAATGACGCCGGTAAGGCTTTGGATCAGATTGCCGAAGTATCGACCAAGGCGGCCGATCTGGTGCAAGAAATTACCCTGGCTGCGAAACAACAGGTTCGCGGCGCCGAGGAGGTCGTGAAGGCAATGGGCGTCGTATCGGACGTTTCCAAACAGGCTGTTACCGGTGTGGAACAGACCCGGCAGACGACCGACTCTCTCGTGAATCTGTCCGAAGACCTAACGAATGCAGTTGCCGAGTTCACGGTTGAGGGCTGAGGCCGGCGTGCCGATTGGGCCGCCGCCCCCCGGAGGGACACGCAGTCTGCCCGGGGCGGACGAAGGAGAAATTCTTCGATGGATCGGGGCATATCTCGGCTTCCGCACTTCCGGGGCGAGGGGCAATTTCCTGACGGCGAGGATCGAACAGATCCTCACGGAGACCGGAATGCGCCCTTCGGAACTGCTGGCTCGCCTCGAATTCGACGGCCCGGAAAGGCGGCAGCTGACCGAGTTGGTCACCATCACCGAGACATCTTTTTTCCGCAACCCACCGCAGATGGATCTGTTTGCCGAGACCGCTCTGCCCCAACTGGTGGAAACTCGGCGCGGATCCGGCGCCTTTAGATTTCGCTTGTGGTCCGCAGGGTGTTCGGTCGGGGCGGAACCCTATTCTCTGGCCATGCTCCTGCTTGAGGGGATTGCCCTTCCGGAAGCGTGGGATCTGCAGATCCTGGCAACCGACGTCAACCCGGCGGCCGTCAAACGGGTCGAAGAAGGCGTTTTCACCAGTCGCGAACTGGACGGTGTCAACCAGGCTCGAAGGGGCCGTTTCTTTGAAGACCTCGGCGCGGGCAGATGGCGGGTGATCCCGGAACTGCGTCGAGTCGTACGAACGGCACACCACAATCTTGCCGGACCGCCCCCGCCAGGCCCATTTGACGTGATCTTCTGCCGCAACCTGCTGATTTATTTCCAGGAGGAGACCGTGCGAGCAATTCTGAACCACTTTACTCGATGTATTGCAATCGATGGCGCCTTGTTCCTCGGTCACAGTGAGTTCCCCGGCCTTCATTCGACGCGGTGGCGATCAATGGCGACTCAAGATGCCGTGTGCTATCGGGTTACCGAAACGACGGAGAGGAGTTAGGCCATGGAGTCTTTCGACCGCGGTGAGTTCCTCGAATTCTTCTGTGACGATGCCGGAAACTTCATCAAGGAGCTCGAACAGAGTCTCAAGAGCCTGAAGACCGAATGGGACTCCGGCACCTTCGAGACCTGTAGTCGGGCCGCCCACAGCCTTACCGGCGCCGCCGCGATGATGCGCCTCTCCATCGTGTCGGGCCTGTCCGAGTCCCTGGAACGCCTTCTGGAGTTCGGTCGCGATCAAGCGGGCAGAGGAGAGGGTGAGACGTGCTTCCAGTCCTTGTTGGAGATTCTGTCGGTCTTGTCTCTTTCCATTGAGAAGGTGTGCTCTGAGGAAGGCGGGGAGGAGGACCCCGCAGACCTCGATGGCTGGTCCGAGGAGGTGACAAAGCGATTTCCCGACAATGCCGCCGAATTTCTCATCCCCGTCGAAGAGGCCCGGGTTGAGGTCGAGGGTCGCCTTCCCGTTGCAGACGGAGACGAAGCGCCCGAGGACGGCGGCCCTGACGAATCGCCCCCTGATGTCACGGTGACCGCCGCGACGGAGGAGGAACTTCGAAAGTGGTTGGCAACCGGGGATTCGGATTTGGTCGATCTCCTCCGGGAAGAGATTTCGGACCATCTTGATACGGCCGGGCGTTGGGTTCAGGAAATCAATGACCTTCCGATGACGCACCCAACCTGGGGTGAGGTTGGTCGTTTCTTTCACACGATGGCCGGAAGCGCTGCAACCGTTGGACTGGATGAATTTGGGGAACGCTCGCGCTTGATCGAGGAGAGTATCGAACTGGCCGCGGCCGATCCGGACAAACCGGTCGATGACGTCAGATCAGCGGCCACGACCACACTTCAGGCGATCCTGGCCGTCATCGAGCGACGCAAGGCCCAAGTGGATGTTCAGCTCCCGCAAGTTGATGCCGAGACACTGGCCGATTTCAGGGACGAGTCTGATGATCTCTTCGAACGAATTGAGGATGAACTCGTCAGCCTGGAGGGCGGCGCAGACCTCGGCTCGACTCTCGAGGGTGTTTTTCGTTGGATTCACACTCTCAAGGGTATCTCCGATACGGTTGGCTACACGTCGCTGGCCGCAGGTGCTCACAGAATTGAGCAACAGCTGGACGAAGTCCTCCAGAATCCTGATGACGCGGACTCGGCCGATTTCGGCGAACGACTCTTGCATGCCATGGATCGCCTGCGGCATCTCGGTCGGGCGCCGCGTGTCGCCGATCAGGAGGTCCAGACAATCGATGATCTCCTGATGGGCCGAGCAGCAGATCAAAAAACGGAAGAGGGGGAAGGCGCCGGAGTGAGCGCGACCCTCCGTGTCCCCGCCCGCCGTCTCGACATCTTGATGAATCTCGTGGGTGAACTGGTCATCAACCGCACACGGATGGCGCTGCAACTCGAGAGCCTGGCGGACCTCCGAGGTTCCCTTAAATCCAGTCAGGATCGGCTGGTTTCCCTGGTGGAAGGCTACCGGCAGCGCTACGAATTCCGGGATATCGAAGCACAAGCTCTGAGCCAAGAGTCTCTCGATGTCAGTCTTGGTTTTTCGGGTATGGAGTTCGACCGCTACGATGACCTCAACATCCTGTCGAGATCCCTCATTGAGATCTCGACGGACACGTCGGAGATCATGGCTGAACTCGAACGGATATTCGGCAGTTTCGGCGCCGAAACGGAGAGCTTTCAGAAAATCACGAACACCTTGCAGACGGAAATCACGCGCATCCGCATGGTTCCGGTTTCACGGCTTTTCCGGCGGCTGTCCCGTCCGCTGCGCGAGAACGCTCGCACCGAAGGCAAGGAAGTGCGCCTTGAAACTTTCGGCGGGGATGTCGAAATCGACCGTGCTGTGCTCGAACGGCTTTACGGGTGTTTAGTTCACCTTGTCCGCAACGCCGTCGCCCACGGCATCGAAACGGTCGAACAACGGCGCTCGGCCGGTAAATCCGAGGTCGGGCTCTTGCAATTGACGGCATTCCAGGAAGGGGATGCCGTGACAATCACAGTCCACGACGATGGCCGTGGCCTCGATCCCGAAAAGGTCAAGGAGGCCGCCGCCGGCCTCGGTTTGGAGGCAGATCGAAGCGAAATTGAACAGTTGATCTTCCGCCCGGGCCTATCGACACGTGGGGCGTCGGGCAAGTTGGCGGGCCGTGGCATGGGCCTTTCGGCGGTCCATGAAGTCGTCTCCCGCCTCAACGGACGAACCAACGTCGAGACGACCGAGGGCCAGGGAACGACATTCTCTCTGACAGTTCCAACCACCCTTGCTATTCACCAGGCCCTCCTTGTGGCCGTCAGTGATGAAATTTTCGCCTTGCCGCTGTCCGGCATCGACGAAGTGACCACAGTCAGGGCGTCCCACATCCAGCAAACTCCGGAAGGCCCCCTGTTGGTTCTCCGGGGCGAGGCTATTTCCTTTCATGTCCTGGCCAACCTGGTCGGCTCTTCGAGTATCGATGAAGGCAAACCAAAGGAACACCCCGCCGTCGTCGTCCGAGCGGGAAACCAAAGGGTTGCCCTGATGGTCGACCGGATTCTCGCGAGAGAAGAAATCGTCCTCAAGCCTCTCGGTCGCATCTTCGAAAGTCATCCTTTTCTCTCCGGCGCCGCTCTGGCCGGGGATGGCTCAGTCAATCTTGTCCTTGAACTCGCCGGACTGCTCGCCCAGGAACATGTCCTCGAACCAGGCATTCCGACAGACACCATCAAGAGACCGGAACGAAAGCAGTTACCCCTTGTCCTCGTGGTTGACGACAGTTTGAGTGTGAGACGAACTGCCGAGCGCCTCCTGGAGAGTTCCGGCGTCGAAGCCGTGAGCGCTCGAGATGGGGTTGAGGCCATTGAGTTGATGCGCCAACGGCGGTTCGACTTGGTCATCACAGACCTCGAGATGCCTCGTCTCAACGGCTATGAGCTGATCGCAACCATTCGGCGTAACCCCGAGACCAAAGACCTTCCGGTCGTAGTGCTGTCCTCTCGAGCTTCGAAGAAACACCGGAAGCACGCTGCGAGCGTCGGCTCTACCGGATATCTGACAAAACCATTGAGTCGTGAAGATCTCGTAAAATGGCTGCCCAAACCCAGAGTCCCGTCATGACGGGAGATCGCAGTTGATGCA
>JBDLIO010000149.1:0-6251 GCA_039714865.1 Acidobacteriota bacterium
GATCTTCGAGATCTTCAAGATGACCCAGGACGAAGGCCTCAAGGCAATCGCCTACATGATCATCGGCTGTCCGCATGAAAAGAACGCCCAGCAGATCCTGGACGTCATACCATTCATGCACAAGTTGGCGCCCAACTACGTCGTCTATTCCCTGTTCACCCCCTACCCCGATGCTCCGATCTTTTCCCGGGGCGCAGAGAAGGGACTCTGGGATACCGACTGCTGGGAGCGTTTCATGCTCGACCCCAGGCCTGACCACAATCTCCCTACCGCCTGGGAGGAGCATCTGAACAAGGATGAACTGCTGGCCGTCTTCAAGAAGGTCAACAACGCCTTTTATTTCCATCCCCGCACGCTGGCGAAGACCTTTCTGTCTCTACGGACCCCGGCCGAACTCAAGCATGTGCTTCTCGGCGGTTACCAGCTGATGCGGATGTGGGCTCTTCGCGCCGGACAGAAGAAGATCTAGAAAAGTCGGTCCTGTTTTTCGCCCGGTCGCAGACCTCGGACTGAGGCTTGGATTGGTTTCTTCAAGAAGCCCGCTTTACCATGGCACCCCAGACCAATCCAAGCCTCACTCCGAGGGAGAGCGCTTCGCGCAAAGAAGTAACTTTACTGAGGCGCCGTCAGGGAATTCACTTCGAAAACCAATACACCAGAGCCCTCAGGTAACAACGGGGGGCCCAGGTTGTGTTCGAGCCAGGCCGCAACATCGTCACCCTTCAGGGCTCGTTCGACGGGGCCCAGGCTCGGAGCATCTGCGTAAGGGTTTTCTTCCATCAGGCGATAGAGGTCGGGGTGGACGACGATGCTCCGAACACCATTCTCCGCAATGACTTCGAGAAACCGTCGCTTTTGTCGGTCGGAAGCATCGGCCGGCGGAATGGCAACCGGAGATGGCGCCCGCTTGACCGGATTCATCATGGCGACATCACAAAGAACAGCCTCAAACTGATAGCGGTGAATCCCCGGGGCGAAATACGGCAGGTGCAGTACAGCGTCGCCGTTTTGAATGCACGGCACACGGCAATAGGACGGCTCGACCAGCGCTTCCGTGTGAAAGGTCCCGTATTCCGGGAAGAGCAACCGCGGCTCGGCGAGCATCACCAGACCCACGAGGAAAGGCGCCAGCGACGCCACTCGGGGGAACCGGGCCCAGGCCTTCATTCGATCCTTCAGCCAAAGAAATCCTTCCCCAGCCGCCAACAAGAGCGCCAGTTGAAGCCACGGGAACAGCCGAATGGGAAAACGAAAGGCCTGTCCCGCCGGAAGTCGGTCCAGCAGGAGGAGCGGAAGGGCGACAACCCTGCCACCGAATTCAACCAACTGACCTGAATTCATCAGATAGGGGCCGGCCATCACAACCGCCACCGCCATCGAAAAACCAAGAAGCCATCCGGCGAATCTTCGCCGCGCAAATACCGCGGCCGTGACCGCCAATGCCAGGGGAAGAAGGGGCAATCCCAGGGGAAGCTCTTCGATGAACCCACGAGTAGGACTCCCCGGGAAGGTGCCCAGATAGGGAAAGAACCGGAAAGGATGCAAAAGATCCAAATAGCCCCCTTGAGACCTGAAACTCTCAAGGTCGAGCTGCATCCTGTGAGCCATGACGAAGTCGTTTTTCCCGACGACCAGCACCGTCAAGACACAGGGCAGGACGCACAGGCAAAAGAAAGCGAGCGGTCTGACGAGAGACCGCCACCGGAGGCTTTGCATGCCGGTTCCAAACAGTAACGCCAGGCCGAGCAGGGAGGTGAACACCGCCGATGGTGGATAGACCAGCATACCCACAGAGAAAAAGACCGCCGACCCCACCGCATCCCTCAATCGGTGTTTTTCGAGCAATCGGAGGAAAAACAACACAAAGAGTGGAAGATAGAAGAGGGTGGCCTTCTGGAGGAACCCTTGATTCAGCTTGAGATAGACGAATGGACTGAACGCAAAAAGCAACGCGAAGACCATGGCAAACACGGGAGATCGGAATCGTTCCCAGGCGAGACGCCAGGCCGCCGCCGCGTTGAGAAAAAGCACCAGTAACACAGCGAGGTTCCGGGCGGTCAGCAGGTCGGTGAAAACCATGAAGAAGGTGTACAGGGCCAAATGGAGTGAAAAGGCCACCTTGGCCCGGAACCTCTGACCTTCGGGGTACCGCGTGAAGGGGGAACCAAGGTAATCGAGGCCCTCCCCCGCCTCCATCTGCCGTCCGATATTCCACTGAAAAAAGAGATCCCCCTGCAGCCCGGGATGATCGAGATGGCCGACCACATGGGTGTCCATGTGCAGGATCAAGGGCCAGGTCAAGGCCACCGTCACCACGAGCAGAAGGCCCAGACTGCCGATGACAATCCACTTCCGACGGCGCTCTTCGTTCATGAGAGGGCCTGAAATGCATCCCGGACAGCGTTGGCAATCCGGTCCATCTGCCGTTTCTTCAAAAAGGGATGGACCGGGAGGTGCAGAATCTCCCGAGACGTTCGATCGGCGTTGGGACAGGGGCGCCCCGTCGAATCGCCGGTCTCGATCGTCGAACAATCCGCCATGAAACCGAAATCGGTGTCGATGCCCAGGCGCCGTAACTGCAGAGCCAGAGCCTCCCGGCGGGGGTGGAGTACGGGGAAGCTCATGAAAACGCTGCCCGTTCTCATCGGGGGCACGACCAAGGCCGGCAAGCCTTCCAGGCGCGACCGCAAATACCACCCATTTCGAATTCGAGCCCGGTTCATTCCTGCCATGCGCGTCAACTGCGCGACTCCAACAGCGGCCATCTGTCGGGACGGCAACCGTGCACCCTCAATGCCCGTCAGGGGGCCTGTCGGCTCTTGCATCACCTCGTGCACAAGATCGGTTCCCCGGCGCTCGAAAAACTTGAGTATCGGCAACACGACTGACGAAAACACCAACGGATGCGTCGCCACTCCCATTGCGGTGGCCTTGGCGGCCAGCTTCAGGGACGTACCGACACCCGAGGACCGGTGTGCCGAGGCCATCTCCCGGATCCGGACGGCCCGGTCCGGATCGGCCGCCGACACCGCTCCACCGCCCAGCAGGGTCAGGTTCTTCGTCGGTCCCAGGCTGAAAAACGACCCATCACCGACCGTTCCGACCTTTCGTTTGCCCGCCGTCGCGCCGATCGCCTGGGCGCAGTCTTCGATCAGGAAGATCCCTCGGCGATCACAGATCTCCTTCACCCCCGCCAGATCGACGGGATTGCCGTAGAGATGGGTCGCGATGACCGCTTTGGTTCGATCACCTATAACGCTCTCAAGGGCACTCCAGTCGGCCTCGAAAGTTCCAGCGGCGACATCGAGGAAAAGCACTTCGGCCCCGGTTGCTCGAACGGCCGCCGGAACGGCCGGGAAATTGAAGGCCTGGAGAATGACTTGATCTCCCGGACCGATCCCCAGGCTTTTCAACAACCAATACAGGGCGATTCGTGCCGAAGGCGCCAGGATCACCGGGTGGCCTGCAAGCGCGCCTTGGGACAATCCGGCAGCGAATCGCTCGCCGGGGTCCCCGCCACCCGGAACAATAGAACGCAAGAAGGCGGCCGCCTCACGAAGAGACGTCGTCGGCCGGAAACGGGGAATGTTCAGAATCGGCATCTTCAGTGAGACAGTCTACGCGATCACGGGCGCTGACCCGTCATTCCTTTGGACCGAGCAGCCGCTTTGCTTTGCATGTTTTCTCAGCTTCATCGACAGGCGGCCGGGGCAGGTGCCCGGGGGCCGGGGCACATCACAGCTGCCACGGTCGTCGTCAACTGGCGCTGTACCTGACGCCGTCGCGGCCTCTGGATCTGTCGCTGCCAACTGCCCCGGTTCCTGAAGCAGCAGGATCGGGATCGGTGCCTGGTCCGGCCTTCCCGGTGTTATGGCATCTGGTCTTTGCCGAGGTGATCGATCGTGCATTTCGGAAAGTCGATCCCGGTGAAGGGGTGGTAACCTCTGCAACCGACGAGGGTCGGGCAATTGATGGTGGGCTCTCGGACGAGTGATCGACCGACGAGTTCTTGGCGGACATCGAGGTGTTACTGAAGTTTTTGAGGTGTTGAGGTGAAGATCAAAGCGTGTCTGATCGGGTTCTTCTGTTGTGTGCCGACGTTCGGTATTGTCGGCGCCGGGGCGGCCGAGCCTCCCGAAGGGAATGTCAAAATCGGGGCGGGAGTGAGGCCCCACGAATGGGTTGGCGACCCTTTCGTTCAGGTCCCGAAAAACGAGCGCAGGACGACCCTTCCCGGCCGCTGGGAACGGAACGGGCTGACGGCAGTCCAGGTCAACGTGGATTCGGGCGGGCTCAACGTCGTCGGAGACGCCGCCAATGAACCGTCCATTACCGTCGATCCGACCAACCCCTCACGGATGGCGGTCGGCTGGCGCCAGTTCGACACGGTCACCAGCAATTTCCGTCAAGCCGGTGTCGGCTATTCGACGGACGGCGGTTTGAGCTGGGTCTTCCCCGGCGTGCTGGACCCGGGGGTCTTTCGCTCGGATCCCGTCCTTGAAACCGATGCGGACGGCCGTTTCTTCTATCAAAGCCTGACAGTTGATGATGTCTATTGGTGTGACGTCTTTCAAAGTGGTGACCAGGGCGCGACGTGGGATGGCGGGACTTACGCTTTCGGCGGTGACAAGGCCTGGATGGCAATCGATCGGACCGGTGGGGAGGGACACGGCCACCTGTATGCCGGGTGGGATTATGCCGGATGCTGCGGGGACAATTGGTTCAACCGATCCACCGACGGCGGGACCACCTACGAGACGCCGATTCCCATCCCGGGCATGCCATATTGGGGGGTCACGACCGTCGGGCCCGACGGTGAGGTCTACGTCGCCGGGGGCGACTACATGGACGGATCGGGGTTTGTCGTCGTCAAGTCCACGACCCTCGAGATTGCCGGCATGCCGATGGCCTTCGATATTTCCGTCGAGGTGGATCTCGGCGGCGAGCAGCAATTTTATCTCCTGACGGGCCCCAACCCCGAGGGACTCGTCGGTCAGGTATGGATTGCCGTCGATCGCTCGAGCGGGCCGAGCCACGGTCATGTTTACCTCTTGTGTTCAGTTGATCCTCCGGGGACCGACCCGGCCGACGTGATGTTTGCCCGAAGCACGGACGGAGGATTGACCTGGAGTACTCCGATCCGGGTCAACGACGACCCCGTTGACGGGAACGCCTGGCAGTGGTTCGGAACCATGGCCGTGGCCCCCAACGGACGGATCGATGTCGTGTGGAACGACACCCGGAGCCTGGGCCAGGAAAACATCTCCGAGGTTTTCTACGCATTTTCCACCGACGGAGGATTGTCCTGGTCGAGAAACCAGCCTTTGACGCCATCCTTCGACTCCCATTTGGGTTGGCCCCAGCAGAACAAGCTCGGAGACTATTACGACATGGTGTCCGACACGGGGGGCGCCTCTCTGGCCTTCGCCGCGACCTTCAACGGTGAGCAGGACGTGTACTACCTCCGCTTCCCGGCCGGTGGACCACTGGTGTTCGAAGACGGGTTTGAAAGCGGTGACACCGGGGCGTGGGCCGGATTTTGACGACACGAGTCCGGCATCGGCATCGGTGCGGGGCAGGTCCGGCCTTCCCGGCGCTGGAGAGATCAAGGGGTAGTCTGACCTCGAGAGGAACGAGGACGCATCGGACCCCTCCTGCTCGGTGATCCGGTCCCGGTCTCTGCAACCGGCGATCGCCGCTGATATCTGACGCTGTCCACCGCTTCAAACGGCCCCCACCGGCCCGGGCAATCCCAAAAAGTGACAACAAAAACGGCGGCCCGAAGGCCGCCGTTTGATTGAATCTGGAGAGAATCTCTTACACGAGACCCTGGTCGATCATGGAATCGGCAACCTTGAGGAAGCCGGCGATGTTGGCGCCCATGATGTAGTTGCCCGGGTCGCCGTACTCAGCGGCCGTCTCGACGCAGGCGGTGTGAATGCTCTTCATGATGCCGTGCAGGCGCTGGTCCACTTCCTCGCGGGTCCAGCTGAGGCGCAGGCTGTTCTGCGACATTTCCAGACCGGAGACCGCGACGCCGCCGGCATTGGCTGCCTTGCCCAGACCGTAAAGGACTTTGTTGGCCATGTAGACTTCGATCGCTTCCGGCGTCGAAGGCATGTTGGCGCCCTCGGAGATGCAGTAGCAACCGTTTTTGACCAGTTCCTTGGCTTCGTCGCCATTGACCTCGTTCTGGGTCGCGCACGGCATGGCGATGTCGCAGGGAACGTCCCAGATGCTGCCGCCTTCTT
>JBDLIO010000150.1:0-6234 GCA_039714865.1 Acidobacteriota bacterium
AAGGTCATCGGGCGGCGTTTCGTGCAGACCTTTAACACCGCCTACAACCTTCCGCCGTTCGGTGGTATCGACTGGCCTCTCCCCAATCACATCATGTACGGCGATGGGTGCGATGATCCCACCAACGTTTCGACGCCACCCTACGACGAGCCGGAAAATGTCGAGTGGGTTGCCGGTTGGGCTTTGGACGTCGGTTCGACAACCGATCCAGGCGGAGTTGCCTATGTTCAGTTGCTGATCGACGGCAACATCGAGTATGACACCTGGGTTGATTCCTTCTATTTCTCGTGGTTGGAGCATTTTACGGAGCTTGTCAATGCCTACGGACTGCCGCGGATGGATATTCTGAACCTGTTCCCCGACGTGCCGAACTCCAAGGATGCCGGCTTTTTCTTTGCTCTGGATATCACCGATTTGCTGACCCGGCGTGGCTATCGCCAGGGTCTCCATATGATCACCATTCGGGCCGGAGACTGGGAGAACAATGTGGCGGATATCGCTCGCCTCCCTGTGATCTTCGACTGTGACGACGACCGTGACCGCCCGTCATGGGGGGACATCTACACCCCGGAGGCGATGGAACGGGTTGCTGGAGATATCGACTTGACCGGATGGGCCATCGACCTTGAACACGTCGAGGAAGTCGAAATCTGGCTCAATGGCGAGTTCATCGCGTACGCCGATGAGATTCACTTGCCCTCGCCCGAGGTGGACTTGTGGTATCCCTGGCTCTCGAACTCGCTCACACAAAACGCCGGGTGGCATCATGTTCTCGACTCCATTGACCTGAACATGACCGACGGTGAATACGTACTTGTGGTCTGGACCGAGGACCATTGGGGCGGCCGCTCGATGATCGGTGAGCGGGTGTTCGTGGTTGATAACCTGGGCAAAAGTACAACAGCCAAGGGTGTCCTCAACTGATTTCGGATTCTCCTGAAAAAAAGCCCCGCCTCGGCGGGGCTTTTTTCGGTTTGTTCTTCGATTCAGGCCGAGCCGACTCGGAAGAACAATGCTAGAGTTGCCGAGCCTGGGCTCGAATGCCGGCGATGGCTTCCCAAGGGGCCTCTCGTTTGGGACGGCGTGAATTCGGCCGCCAGGTTTTTTCACGATGATTCGTAACGACGTTCACCCCTTTTCTTCACGGCGAGTTCTGGCTCGGCCGGAACATCGACTCTCCCGAAATGGAATCTCACCAAACGCGATTAAGGTGCTGTACCGGCTACACCGTGCCGGATATCTGGCATGCCTTGTCGGCGGTGGTGTTCGTGATCTGTTGCTCGGCAGGGATCCCAAGGACTTCGATATCGGGACCAATGCACGGCCGGAGGAGATTCGTCGCCTTTTCAAAAACTCTCGGATAATCGGCCGCCGGTTCCGGCTGGTCCATGTCTTTTTTCGGGGCGAAGTCGTCGAGGTGTCAACCTTCAGAGCCAACCCGGAGCCTCCGGAGGGTCCAGACGACTGGAAAGAGGGAGAGTTGGAGGAACGGGAGGCCGAAGCACCCGACGAACCAGGCCCGAAGGCGGTTCGAGAGGACAATACCTATGGCACGCCCGAAGAGGACGCGTGGCGCCGGGATCTGACGATCAACGCCCTGTTTTACGATATTTCGGATTTCTCGGTTGTTGATTGGGTCGGTGGCCTCGAGGATCTTGAGCGCGGCATCATCCGGACGGTGGGGCCCCCTGTTGTGCGGTTCGAGGAAGATCCCGTTCGAATGATGCGGGCCTTGGAATACGCAGTCCGGTTGGGATTCAAATTGGAGCCGGAGACCGATGCGGCGATCCACGCCTGTCATGCCCTGATCGCCGAGGCCGTCCCTGCCCGGTTGACCTATGAGTTGATGGAGGGTCTTCGTTCAGGTCATGCTGCCGGAATTTGGGAGCAGTGGGACCGTTACGGTCTTCTTCGGAAGGCCTTTCCGGAATTGGACCTCGATCGCGATCGAATTCTCCCACTGCTGAGGTGTGTGGACGCCAGGATCTCCAGTGGGGCCAAGGTGGCCGATGCGACGACCATTGCGGCTCTGTTTTTGCCCGAATTTTCGCAGCTCCTGGCTGAGATGACCTCCGACGGCCAGCGACTGGCCAATGCGGTTTTTCTCGATCGCCTGAGGTTGATGTTGGAGCCGGCGACAACCCATATGATGGTGTCCAACCATTCTTTTCACCAGATGTACCACGGGCTCTTTGCCCTGACAAAAATGCGACGGCCTCCCGAGCGGGGTCGTCAGGTCCTCAAGTTGACCCGCCACGAGAGTTTCTCCGTATCGTGGGACCTCTTTGAGATCGGCACCGAGGTCGGTTTGCTCTCGGGGGGTTCCCGGGAAGCGTGGAGGCGTGCGGTTGATCAGGTTTGGAAAACACCTGGCGGCGAGGTGCCGGAGGTCGTGGTTGATCCCGTCAAGAGAACTCGCCGTCGCCGGAAGCGCAGGCCCCGCAGGCGGGGAGCGACGCCATGACCGTCGTTGATGTTGCTTCCAGGCTCAACGAGCTTCGTGCCGAGATCCGGCGGCACGACCTCCTCTACTACGACAGGGCGGAACCGGAGATCTCGGACTTCGAATATGACCGTCTGTTCGCCGAACTCCAGGGACTCGAGGCAGCGCACCCAGAGTTGATGTCCGAGGAATCTCCGACTCTCCGTGTTGGTGGCCTGCCTCTCGAAGGTCTTGTGCAGGTAGAGCACGCGGTGCCGATGCTTTCGCTCGACAACACCTATTCGAAGTCGGAGTTGCACGCGTGGTACGACCGGGTCAGTCGGTCCCTGGGGCATACGCCGAATGGCCTGGCTGTGGAGCTGAAGATCGACGGCGTGTCAATCTCGCTGGTGTATCACGAGAGGCGCCTGGTCCGTGCGGTGACGCGAGGCGACGGCAGATCAGGGGACGATGTTACGGCCAATGCCCGCACCATCAGGTCGGTGCCGTTGGTCCTTGATGAGGGACCCGACCATATGGAGATACGAGGCGAGGTCTTCATGCCTCGGTCGGTCTTTGCTCGGTTGAACCGGGAGCGGCATGCTCGGGGTGAGGCGGAGTTTGCAAACCCCCGGAACGCGACTGCGGGCTCGATACGATTGTTGGATTCTCGAGAAACCGCCGCGCGCCGACTGGCCGTGTGGTGCTACCAACTGGTTCAGGCCGAGGGACACGAGGGCACCAGCCACGTGGAAGATCTCCAGTCCCTCGAGAGGTGGGGATTCCCTGTCAGTCCTGGTTTTTCCCACTGTGAGGGTCTCGGTGAAGTTGAGGCCCTGATCGAGCGGTGGGCTGATGAACGGTCGGACTACGACTTCGAGACCGACGGGGCCGTCGTCAAGGTCGATCGACTCGAGGAGCGAGACGCCCTGGGGACGACGGCTCGGGCCGCCCGTTGGGCGGTTGCATTCAAGTACCCCCCGGAAGGCCGCATGACCACCGTCAAAGATATTGTCGTTCAGGTTGGGCGCACCGGGGTCTTGACGCCGGTGGCCGAACTGGAGCCCGTATTGATCGCGGGTTCCACCGTGGCCAGGGCGACCCTGCACAACTTTGACGAGGTTGAACGGCTGGACGTCAGACGGGGAGACACGGTGTGGGTTGCCAAAGGTGGTGAGGTGATTCCCAAGGTCGTCGGTGTCGTCAGCACCGAGAGGCCTGCAGAGTCGATCCCGGTCATCAGACCGGCTCAATGCCCTTCCTGTGGCTCCGATGTCAGTCGGGTCGATGATGAAGTGGCCCTCCGGTGTGGCAACCCGGTCTGCCCGGCTGTTGTGGGAGCTCGTTTGCGCCACTTTGTTTCGCGAGGCGCGATGGAGATCGAGGGACTGGGAGAGCAGAGTCTCCATCTTCTCACTGCTGAGGGTCTCGTCACCGATGTGGCCTCTTTATGGGACCTCGAACAAGAGGTGCTGTCCCGCTTGCCCGGCTGGGGAGAGCTTTCTGCAGCCAATCTGGTGCAGCAGATCGATGATGCCCGCGGCAGGTCGCTCCAGCGGTTGATCTTCGCCCTCGGCATTCCCCATGTTGGAGAAAGGGCGGCAGGTCTCTTGGCAGTGCGGTTCGGAAATTTGGGACGGTTGGCAGGGGCGAATGCGGATGATCTCGAGTTGATCGATGGAATCGGACCGGTGATTGCCGCTACCGTCGTTGAGTGGTTTCGGTTGCCGCCTCACCGCGTGTTGATCGATCGCCTGATCGAACGGGGCATTGACCCGCAGGAATCGGCAGAACCGGTGCGCGGCCGGAGGCCACTTGAGGGCCTGGTTGTTGTTATCACAGGGAAGCTCTCTGCATCGAGGCGTGAGATCAAGGCACGCCTTGAGGCCTTGGGCGCCACGGTTGCCGGTTCCGTCTCGAAGAAGACGTCGTTCTTGCTTGCTGGAGAGAATGCCGGATCCAAAATTGAGAAGGCCCGGGGACTGGGGGTCAAGGTAGTGGACGAACAGGGGTTGAAGCTGCTGATCGATGGTGGCGGCGAGGAGGGGTGATGTCGGCGGTGATTTACCTTGTAGACGACGACGACGGGTCGCGGACCGCTATGGCCAAGGCCCTGGGTCGGGTCGGCTACAGAATGGAGCCTTTCCCTTCCGCCGAGGAGGCCCTGGCGGCGTTGCGGGAGGACACCTCGGTCAGCATGGTGATTTCCGATGTTCGCATGCCGGGAATGAATGGCTACGAGCTTCTTCGCCACGTCAGGTCTGAGCGTCCGGATTTGCCGTTCATCCTGGTCACGGCATTTGCGGATGTCGAGGATGCGGTTTCCGCGCTCCAGGAGGGTGCTGATGACTACCTGACCAAGCCGGTCCGGATGCAGGAACTCCGTCAACGAGTACAGCTGCATCTCGAACGCAGAGTCCTGTCAGACGAAAACCGAAGGCTGCGGGAACGACTGTCCAAGAACTTCGGGTTCGACGGTATCGTTGGGCACTCCAACGCAATGGAGGCCTTGATTGACAAGCTCAAGGTCGTGGCGCCGACGCGATCGACGGTGCTGGTCGTCGGTGAAAGCGGGACGGGCAAGGAGCTGGTGGCCAATGCCCTGCACCAGCACTCGCCGCGGGCCGAGGGCGCCTTCGTGGCGGTCAACTGCGGCGCCATTCCAGGTGAGATTCTGGAATCGGAGCTTTTCGGCCATGAGAAGGGGGCTTTTACCGGGGCGCATCAGCGTCGAATCGGCCTTGTGGAGTCTGCGTCCGGGGGTACGCTCTTCCTTGACGAAGTGTCGGAGCTTTCGCTGGATCTCCAGGTTAAATTGCTGCGGGTCCTGGAAGACCGCACGGTGACCAGAGTCGGTGGCACTGTGAAGATCCCTGTCGATTTCAGGCTCGTCGCTGCAACCAATCGTGACCTGGTCAGCTGGGTCCGAGAGGGCAGATTTCGTGAAGATCTCTACTACCGGCTCAAAGTCGTCACTCTGGAGATCCCACCCCTTCGGGAGCGGTCCGTGGACATTCCTCTTTTCGTGCAGCACTTCCTCGAGGAGTTCAACCGAGAATTGGGACGGGAGCTCAAGGGTGTCCATCCATCGGTGCTGGCAGCGTTGAAGCGGTGCCCGTGGAAGGGGAACGTTCGCGAGCTTCGAAACGTGATGGAGTCCATGGTTCTCTTCGCTCACCAGAGTGAGATCACCCTGGAGGATCTGCCGCAGGAATACCGGGTGGCGACCTCGATACCGGTGGCCTCCGAGGGTGCGTGGGCGCCGCGCGAGATGGCGGACATCGAAAAGGAGGCCATCTTGAGGACGCTTCAGCACACCGGTGACCATCGAGGCAAGGCGGCGTCGCTGTTGGGTATCGGCCTGAGAACCCTCCAGCGCAAGTTGAAGGAATACGGGGAGATTGAGTCGGAGGACTGAGGTACACTGCCCAGAGAGGGAATGATGATTGCTGCAGCGACGGTCGTGGACGGAAGGCGGGTCGGGTTGGACCATCTGGTCCGGCTGATGGTCGAGCCCTGTTTCGTCATGCGCCACCGCCGGACGCCCCCAATGGCCGAACGGGCAGGTCATGTTTCACCGACGATGCTCAGTCTCGAGTCGCCCCGTTCGCGCTATGTGAGGCGCTGGAAACGTCATGCGAGGAGCTGCTCTTCGTGCGCTGCTGTCTTCTCCCACCTCGGTATTTCCCTCAGATAGACTGAAAACTCCAGTGGCAAAAGCCGTCGTTTTCCGTAATCTCATCGTCAATCTGCGGGTTTCCTTGTGCGGAGTACCCAAGTACACCTCCGCGGAAACCCTTGATTTCCTCGAC
>JBDLIO010000151.1:0-6220 GCA_039714865.1 Acidobacteriota bacterium
CGGGACGATGAGGTCCGGTCGGATCGAATTGGTGCCCGAGACATCTGAAGATTCAAAGGAGCCCGAAACGTCAACAGGCCCCAAGGCCCCGAAGGCGAAGAGCCCCTCGAAGCGGCGAAAAAAGAAGGAACCTCCCGTCGTAGTTGACGTGTCTCCTGAGAAACCCGGTGATGACTGTGACGGCGCCGGCGATATCGATACCGGTGGTGACCAGGAAATTGAAGCGCCGACAACATCGTCTTTGGGTGAGAGCAGTCTGCGCGTCGATGTGCACGTCCTCGACCACTTGATGAATCTGGTTGGAGAGTTGGTTCTGGCGAGAAACCAGATTCTCAGGCTGTCGGAAGGGACCGACGACCGGCAGTTCGAGTTGGCGTCCACCCGGCTTCACGGCGTCACGACCGATCTGCAAGAAGCGGTGATGCGCACCCGGATGCAGCCGATCAGTCTGCTCTGGAAGAAGCTTCCTCGGTTTGTCCGGGATTTGTCCCGGCAATTCGACAAGAAGGTGGACATCAAGATGGAGGGGCAGGACACCGAATTGGACAAGGCGGTGATCGAGGCGATCCAGGGGTCTCTCCTTCACCTGGTTCGCAATTCGCTGGACCATGGCATCGAGAAGCCCGACCTCAGACGGGAGAGGGGAAAATCGCCGACCGGAACCCTTCGGTTGAAGGCTCACCACGAAGGAGGGAACGTCCTGATTGAGGTCAGCGACGATGGAGGCGGCATCGACCATGAGGCGGTGCTTAAGCGGGGCCTGGAGGCGGGATTGGTCTCGGGAGCGGAGGCCGGAAGTCTGGATCCGAAACAGATTCGAGGGCTGATCTTCCAGCCTGGCTTTTCGACGGCCAGGCGTGTGACCAACGTTTCCGGCAGGGGTGTCGGGTTGGACATTGTCCGAAACAACATAGAAGCCATTGGCGGTTCGGTCGAGATTCACAGTGATCCGGGTCAATCGACCTCGTTCCGGTTGAAGATCCCGCTGACTCTGGCAATCATTCCGGTGCTGCTGGTCGCGGTGCGGGGTCAGCGGTTCGCGATACCCCAGCTGAGTGTGGTCGAGTTGGTGCGGTTCGACGATGAGTCCGGCGGCCTCGGCATTGAAGACCTGAACGGGGTACCGGTCTACCGCCTCAGAGGCCACCTGTTGCCGCTGTTGTATCTGGATGAGGAGTTGGGCTTCGCGGACTCCCGGGAGCCCGGGGACGGCGCCGTCAATATCGTGGTTCTACAAGGGGATGATCGTCGTTTCGGCCTGATCGTCGACTCGATCGAGGACAGCCAGGAAATCGTCGTCAAGCCGTTGGGTCGATTGATCGAAGCGTTGCCATATGCGGGCTCGACGATTCTTGGTGAGGGTGCTGTGGCGTTGATCCTGGATGTTTTGCGCCTCGGACTCAAGGCAGGGGTCGTGTCTGAAGCGCGAACCCACCAGGCGGCGCCGGATGAGGATCCTGCGATTGCCGAAACCGGCGAGCGAAAAACGCTGTTGTACCTGATGGGGCCGGCAGACGAAAGAATGGCAGTGGATTTCTCGGCCGTCGACAGGTTGGAGTTCATTCCCACATCGAAGATCGAGAGCGTCGCGGACCTGCCTGTGGTTCAGTACCGGGACGAGATCCTGCAGTTGGTGTGGGTCGATCAGACCCTTCCGGAACGGCGGGACAAGGTGCGGAAGATCACGGATGACCCTGACCTCGATGCTCTTCAGGTTGTGGTTTGCACGGTAGATGGGTTGAGGATCGGCTTGATCGTCTATCGAATCCTCGACATCATTGACCAAAGCATGAACGTCACCCGGCCGGCGAGCAGGGAAGGTATCGAGAAGTGCGTGGTCGTCGAAGAGCGAGTGACGGAGATCATCGACCTCAGGACCTTGATTCGGTTGTCCGATCCTGGCTTTTTCGAGCGGGGCCTGAAGCCCTCGGCGGGAGGGGGCTGAGATGCTCCAGTATTGCACCTTCTGGGTAGGAGAGCTGTTCATCGGGATCGAGGTTTCGAGGGTTCAGGAAGTGCTGAGCCACAGTTCGATAACTCCGGTTCCTCTGGCGCCGGCCCACGTTAAGGGATTGATCAACCTTCGAGGGCACATCGTCACCGCAATCGACATGGGCCTGAGGTTGGCTATCGGTGCGGCGGGATCGGCCGATGGTGAAACGATGCACGTGATCTTGAACGATGACCAGGGGCTTTTGAGCTTGATCGTTGACCGGGCTGGAGATGTTGTCGAGGTTGACCGGCAAGCGCACGAAGACCCTCCTGACACCCTTCAGGGGGAAGCCCGTCGGTTGATTCGGGGCGCCTTCAAACTCGAGGGCCGGCTCCTCTTGGATTTGGACATCGATTATGCCGTTGCGATTTCTGAGTGAGGAAGGTGGGCCGTTCATGACAAAGAAGGCGTTGGTGATCGACGATTCTCGTGCCATGCGGACTATTCTGGGCGGTATCCTCGGCGAGTTGGGGTATGAGGTCCAGGGGGCCGAGGATGGGAGCCGGGCACTCGATATTCTCAATGCCGGAGAGTCGTTTGACCTGGCGCTGGTCGATTGGAACATGCCGCAAATGAGCGGTTATGACTTCGTCTGTGAGGTTCGGAGAGAATCCAGGTTTTCCGATTTGCGCCTGATGATGGTGACGACCGAAACCGAAGTCGCTCGAATGTCCGATGCCCTGGAGGCCGGCGCCGACGAGTACATCATGAAGCCGTTCAACAAGGACATGCTGCTGGAGAAGTTGATGCTGCTCGGTATCGAGGCAGACCGGGGCTGATGAGCGCCCCTCGTCCAGCCCGCGTTCTTGTTGTTGACGATTCGGTTGTGGCGCGGAGGATCATTTCAGAAATTCTCGATGATGAAGAGAGTATCGAGGTCGTGGGGTCCGCAGCGAACGGGCGGATTGCGTTGGCAAAAATTCCGCGTTTGAAGCCGGATTTGATCACCCTGGACGTCGAGATGCCGGAAATGGATGGGCTCGAAACCTTGTCGCGAGTCAGGGCCGAATTCCCCACCATCAAGGTTGTGATGTTGAGCAATTTGACCCGGCAGGGGGGCGTGGCAACCGTGGAGTCTCTATTTCGCGGGGCCTCGGACTACGTAACAAAAGCCTCGCGGATGGAGTCGACGGAGGCTGCGCGAGCCTTCCTCCGAGAGCAGTTGGTGCCCAAGATCAATGCCCTTTTCGGGCGCGTGGAGAAGTCATCACGGGTTCGCCGCCGCCGGGCTTCCGTTGAACCGATTGCGGTGCCGATCGGCATAGTCGCTGTTGGGGTTTCGACCGGGGGTCCCAATGCGCTTCGTACGGTCCTCGGGGCCATTCCGCCGAATTTCGAGGCGCCGATCGTGATCGTGCAACATATGCCGCCGGACTTTACGCGTTCCCTTGCGGAACGATTGGACACGCTGTGTGGCATTCGGATCTTCGAAGGGCGCACCGGCGCTCGGGTCAATCCGGGGACGGCCTGGGTCGCTCCCGGAGACCGCCATATGGAAGTTGTCAGGGCGGAAGATGGTGTGACCCTCGTGACTCGATTCGGGCCGCTGGAAAATTCCTGCCGGCCGTCGGTTGATGTGTTGTTGAGGTCGGTCGCCGAGCACTTCGGACCTGCAACTCTGGCCGTGATTTTGACCGGGATGGGTCAGGATGGTTTAGCCGGCTGCCGGGCGATCGAGCGATCCGGTGGCCGTGTCCTGGTTCAAGACGAGGCCACCAGTGTCGTGTGGGGCATGCCGGGGCAAGTGGCCAGGGCCGGTCTCGCACAATCCGTCCTTCCGGTTGAGGCGATCGGGCCGGAAATCGTACGGTGTGTCCGGAGTAGTCGGACATGAGGCTGCGGGCTGAGACCTCCGAACTCGCGTCATCCGACTTTGATTTTGTCCGAACGCTGGTCAAACAGCATTCGTCAATCAGTCTGGATGACAGCAAGGGCTATCTGGTCAGTTCCCGACTGCTGCCCATCGCCCGGGACGAGGGGTTCGAATCGGTAGCCAGGCTGATCGCCCACCTTCGATCCCGCCCCCACGGCAGGGTTCACACCAATGTCTTGGAGGCGGTGGCGACGACCGAAACATCATTTTTCAGGGACTTTCACCCGTACGAGGCCCTCAGGGATCAGGTCATCCCCGAACTCATTCGTAAGAGACGGGAAACGACTCGCATGCTCAGCATCTGGAGTGGCGCCTGCTCCAGCGGCCAGGAGCCCTACAGCGTGGCCATGGTGTTGCGCCAGGTCATTCCCGACATCGATACCTGGACGATCCAGATTCTTGCCAGTGACTTTTCGGGCGCGATGGTCGAACGTGCCCGAGAGGGAATCTTCAAGCAACTGGAGGTCAATCGGGGCCTGCCGGCACGACTGCTGGTTCGGTATTTTGATCAACATGGAGCATCGTGGTGGGCCAAGGACGAGGTCAAACGTATGGTGACCTTCTTTCAACAGAATCTCGACCGGGAGTGGTCTCGTATTCCCCAGGTGGACCTGTTGTTTCTCAGAAACGTCTTGATCTACTTCGATGTGGAAACCCGACGCCGGATCCTCCGAAGAGTCCGGCGGCACCTCAGGCCGGACGGTTATCTGATTATGGGCGCAGCAGAGACGACCCTGAGTCTTGACGAGAGCTTCAAGAGGGTCCAGTTCGGGCGTGCGGCGTTCTATCAACCTGGAGAGGGGAGTGGTCCATGATTCTTACACATGGGGACCTCTTTGAAATTCTCGAGACCATTTGGTCAACGCAGTTGGGGCTTGAGCTGGATGACGACGAACAACCTGCCTTGGTGTCGATAGACTCAGAGGAAGCCCTGATGACAGGTGCCGTGCAGATCTCGGGAGGGTTTGCCGGGGCCGTACATTTGATTTGCGGCCGATCGGTCGTTCGGGCCGCTGCGGCCCGGATGTTCTCAGTGTCGGAGGCCGAGCTGACCGATGACGACCTCAGGGATGCACTTGGGGAGCTGACCAACATGGTCGGCGGCAATATCAAGACGCTCCTGCCGGGTTCCGAGTCTATTTCGTTGCCGACGGTCATCGAGGGATTGAATTACGGTGTTGCTCGCCTGGACAGTGACGTCGTGGCAGAAACTCAAGGCTCGTACGAAGGCCGGCCGTTGCGTGCGGTCCTGCTCGCAGATCACCGATGAGAAGTACGGGCTGGATCAGTCGGGGATATCGGGATCCGTATTTGAACCCTGCGGCGTAAAACCTTGGAGGGGCATGCTCGGTGCCCCCTTCGACTTTCGGCCCTCCCAGGGGAAATCACCAAAAAAGGCACTGATGGGATTGAGAAAGAAACGACGTTGGGGATTCGGGGCCGCGTAATCCCAACTGCAGCCGTCAAGAGCAGTTCCGATCCCGTCCTTCAGGTGGTCGGGTGGCTTTTTCATCAACGGCTCCCGGTTGGCCTGGCCGCGGCGATTTCGGCCAGCAGGACATGATCCGACGACCCCGGGACGGCAACGAATACGGCGTTGAGGCGTTCCTCGGTTGCAATGACGAAGAGGCAGGGTTCGCCTGGCGTCCTGCTGCAACAGACTTCGCGGGCAGCCAGGTGACGCCCTGCGAGATAGGACAGGATCGCCGCATGAAATCCGGCCAGGATCGAACAGGAAACGTCGGATGGTGATGGGAAGTATGACGGGAAAGGGCTACTGGTATGTGTGATGACGATGAGGCCACGGTCCCTGTAGGTCAGGTCCGCCTCGAAGGTCCCGAGCCCCAAGATCCCGATCGAGCCGGACAAGAGTTCCAGGGCGACGTGAGACTCTACCTCTCTGAGAGTCATGCCGAATTGGTGTTGGGCGATTTGTTCGACCCTCAAGGCGTGACGAAGGCCCCATTGCTTTCCGAACCGCTGCAGAATTTCTTGTTGGCGATTTCGGAAGGTCCGGGAGAGCAGACTTTCGAAGGCGCACAGGAAGTCGTCGTTGACGGCCAGCAGCCTACTCGGCCCGCCGTCGGTCAGGATCCCCAATAGCGGGTCGCGCTCGATGCTCGGTGACAGGGGCGTCTCCTGAGGACGAACCCGGTTGACGGTCAGAAGAACGTGCCCTTCCACCGGTGAGGCGAAAAAGGACACTTGCACCGATACCGGGACGTGTCCCATCTCGAAGTCAAAGCGGTCGTACGCTACCCCGGATTCTCCGGCCGGGTTCATTGCCTGCTGCATCAGGTCGGTTGCCTCGAGGGCGATGGCGGCCGGGATCACGGCGGTGATGCGTTGACCTG
>JBDLIO010000152.1:0-6148 GCA_039714865.1 Acidobacteriota bacterium
CCGAGGTTCACCTCGAAGAGGCTGGCGGGGTTCGGGTGATCCTGGAGGAGGGTGATCCTGGGATTGCAGCAGGGCAGTTTGCCGTTTTCTACGACGGCGAGGAGTGCCTGGGAGGCGGTCCGATTGGGTGAATAGGCTCCCGGTCGAGCTGGAAAATTTTGAACCGCCAAGACGCCAAGAACGCGAAGGAAATGGGGGACCGACAGAAAAGAGAGCGCAGGTTTTCTCTTTCGTTCTCGAACCCCAATTGACCTCCGAGCCAGGACAGACACTCCCGAAACAATCAATCCCGGCCTTCTGGTGTGCCTTCGGCCCCCCAGCTCGGCCCTTTTCCTCAAGGGGGGACATTTTCGAATCGGGGGGACAACCGCCCCCTTGAGCAAAACGACCTCGGCGGCCTACGGCGTTGGCCGAGACTCGATCGCTGATGCGCTCCCCGTGGATTGCCAGGTGTCGACTTTCTTCGCAACGTCGTCCTGGTCTGAGGGGCTGCCCGGTGAAGAAAGTCGCACCAGGCACGTCCCGATTTGGCGTTCTTGGAACTGGCCGCCGGCGTTGGCCCAACCCCCGGCCCGGAGGGCCCATGCAATTCGTCCGACGAATTGCTACTCCACCGCCAACCCAAAATACTCGAACAATTGACGGCAGGCGGGGCAGCGGGCGGCATGGCTGCGCCAGGCGTCGACGTAGGTCGAGGAGCTGTCCGCCGAAGCCAGCATCAGCGGATTGATATGAGCGCTGGTTTCTCTCAGGCCGACGGATCTCGGATGATCACCCTGAAAGGCGGGATCCTCCAGGCGCTCGACCAGCGCATCCAGAGGCAGGCGTTCGTCGTCGGGACTCTGGGGTCGTCCGGTTCCCACGATTCAATTGTAACTCGGATAGGCTGGGACGCTAGAAAGCTGGGATGCTGGGACGCGAGGAGGCTGGTCGCAACTTCGGGCCAAAAATTCGAATTTCTTCGAATTCTCAGGTCTCCGTTTTGTGCCCTGGCTTTCCGGCTTCCCAGCGTTATAGCCTTCCAGCCTGACCCTAGTACAATATTCCGAGGTGCGCCGGGTCAATTGCTGCCGGCGTCCGGAAAGAAGGAAAACCATGGACGACGTTGTCATTCTCTCAGCCGCACGAACCCCGATCGGTTCATTTCTCGGATCGCTCTCTACGGTACCCGCCCCACGATTGGGTGCGGTGGCCATCAAGGCCGCCCTCGAACGGGCCGGTGTGGCGCCGGAGCAGGTCGAGCAGGTCATCATGGGCAACGTGCTGCAGGCCGGCCAGGGTCAGGCGCCGGCTCGCCAGGCGGGCATCTACGCCGGCATACCGTACGAGGCGGGGGCGGTCACCGTTCACAAGGTCTGTGGATCCGGCTTGAAAACGATGATGTATGCGGCCAACGATATCCGGTGCGGAGACTACGAAGTAGCCGTTGCCGGCGGTATGGAGAGCATGTCCCTGGCGCCGTACCTCTTGCCCAAGGGGCGCACGGGCTATCGGATGGGCAACGGGCAGGTGATCGATCATATGGTTGCCGACGGCCTGTGGGACCCCTACGACGACAAACACATGGGCAACTGTGCTGAAACCTGTGTCAAGCACTACGGATTCACCCGTGAGGCCCAGGATGATTTTGCCCTTACGTCCTACGGGCGCGCACGGGCGTCGATGGAAGACGGCACGTTTGCCGCGGAGATCGCTCCCGTTGAGGTGCCCGGGCGAAGGGGCGCCGTCACGGTCGTCGATGCCGACGAAGAGCCTGGCAAGGCAAATCTGGAGAAGATGTCCAAGCTGCGCCCGGCCTTTGACAAGGAAGGCTCCGTCACCGCAGCCAATGCGTCCAAGATCAATGACGGCGCCGCGGCCCTGGTATTGACATCGGCGTCGAAGGCGGCAGCCATGGGACGCAAACCGATCGCCCGCATTGTCGCCCAGGCAACCGTTGCCCAGGAGCCCGAGTGGTTTACCACCGCTCCGATCGGCGCGATCCGGAAGGTTTTGGATCGGGCGGGGATGTCGATCGACGATATCGATCTGTTCGAAATCAACGAGGCCTTCGCCGCCGTGGTGATGGCCGCCCTGAAAGACCTGGAACTGTCTGTCGACAAGGTCAACGTCAGCGGCGGCGCCGTGGCCCTGGGGCATCCGATCGGCGCCTCCGGCGCCCGGATCATGGTGACCCTGCTCAACGCTCTCGAGCGCCACGGAAAAAGGTTCGGCTGTGCCTCGTTGTGCATCGGAGGTGGCGAGGCCGCCGCGATGATCGTCGAGAGATTGTAGAGACATTGAAGGTATGGATCCGTCCGTGGATCACCGCGGCGGTGATCCTTTTGGCGGCTGCTCAGGCGGCCGCCCAGATGGGGGCGATCGCCGTGCGGGCCAAGGGATCCCAGGAGTGGGAGGGCAACGTCTGGCATGCCCTCGAGGATGTCGTGATCACCTATCAGGACATCCGGATCCAATGCCAGTCTGTCGAGCTGGACCGGGCCACAGGTGACATCAAGGCCGAGGGCGGTGTGATCCTCGATCGTGGTCCGCAGCGGTTCACTGCGGATCGACTGCTTTACAACCTCAAGAGCAAGAGCGGGACCTTTACCAACGCGACGGGCACGGCGCCCCCGTCCTACAGTTTCACCGGCGCCGTTCTGGAGCGTGTCGACGAGACCCACTACCGGATCATCGACGGAACGTTCACCGCGTGTGAGCAGGAGGACCGCCCTTCCTGGGACCTTCACCTGAGAGAGGCCTTGATCGAGGACGAGGGCTATGGACGTTTCAAGGGCGTCGCCTTCAGGATCAAGCGGCTGCCGGTCTTGTATTTCCCGTATCTGCTGTGGCCGGTCAAGACCGAGAGGGCGGCGGGGTTGATGTTTCCGGGATTCGGCTATTCCGAACGCCGTGGTTTCTATTTGGGTACCCGTTTGTTCGTGCCGCTGGGCAGGAGTTACGACACGACGATCAACATCGACTGGTTCTCCGAGAACTACTACGGCCTGGGCACGGAGTTTCGGTGGGCGCCGACGGAGGGGGCCTACGGCGAAATATATGCCTACACCGTTCGGGATCCCAATGACGGCGTGTGGCAGTGGAAAATCGACGGCAAGCACCGGCAGGAAAACGTCCTGGGTTTCAGACTAACGGCCGAGATCCATGAATTGTCGGACAACGATTTCTTCCAGGAGTTCGAAAACGACGTTCAGCAGAACACCCGGCGTTACCTCTACTCGCAGGTTCTGGCGACCCGGTCGCGAGGCCCCGCCACCCTCAATCTTCGTCTGGACCGGCGGGTTACCTTTCTCACAGACGACGTCACCCAGCATCAGTTACCCGAGGCCGAAATTCGTATTCGCTCCAACCGAATCGGCCGAACCGCGTTCTATTGGGATCTGATCTCGTCGGTCAACGTTTTCAACGTCGACCGTGGCGGTGATCTCAAGGGCACCTACGCTCGTGCCGATCTCTTCCCCCAGCTCTCTTACACTCTTCCCGGCCCGACATGGATGACCGTCACCCCCAGCATCGGCGGCAGGGTGACCTGGTACAGCTCTCGCTATTCCGGAGACCGCCGGTCGTTTGAAGAAGAACCGGTTTCCAGAATCTATGCCTTGGGCCGATTGGACATGGTGGGACCGTCGTTCTCACGGATCTTTGATTTGAAGAATGACAAGGGAACCAGGATCAAACACCTGATCGAACCGCGCCTGACCTACCAGTACCTGTCGGACCCGGGAGACGACGCCGAGTTCATCCCGCGCTTCGACGAAGTGGACTCGGCGCCCATTACGAACCGAATCACTTTGACTCTGGCTAACCGTCTTTACGTCAAGTCCAGGAAGAGCCCCAGCGCCCGCGAGGTGGCTTCGCTGGATTTCTTCCAGACCTATTCCTTCTCCGACCCCTTGAGTTATGGAGCGGAGGGTGCGACTTCACAGAAGAGTCCCTACGGAGTTTCGTTGCGAGTCGTCCCGGTTACGGGAGCGGTAATCGACGCCCGGGCCTCTTTTGACGCATTGAGCAACAAACTGCGGTCGACCTCCCTGTCAGCCTCGACCTTTCGGCCGGCCTTCAACGTCGGTCTGACCTGGTATGACGGCTATTCGGCGACGACCGGAGAAAAGACCTCCTCCCAGGCGCAGGTACGCTTCGGCCTGAAAAAACCCGATTTCCCGCTTTCGTTCGATGTCCATGTCGCCTACAACGTGCACAAGGAAGAGTTGCAGCAGCAGCGCTACGGCCTTGGCTGGAAGGGCAGTTGTTGGGGTCTGCGGGCGGAATACCGGGACCTCAAATCGGCGACCTATCCCGCCAGGGATTACCGGCTGGTCATCTCACTCAAGGGCATCGGAGAACTCCCGGCGATCAAGGGGTCTCTGGGGCAGTAGGCTGAACCCGTATAGCCTTTTTGCCGTATTTCTTGATGGAGGATGACCATGGGTGGATCAGGCAAGGCATTACATCGATCAAGGCAACAGAGCCTCATCGCCGGCGTTTGCGGCGGCATCGCCGAGTGGCTCGGGTGGGGCGCCACAACAGTTCGTATCCTCTACGTACTGCTCTCCGTGGTTTCGGCCGCCTTTCCCGGCATCCTGGTCTACCTCATCCTCTGGATCGCGATGCCTCAGGGCGAGTGAAGCGACACAGGGCGCCCGTCCGCCTCGACCGAAGCCGGGGACCAGGCCGAGGTGTCTCCTGACTCGAACCCGTCGCTGAATATCAATCCAATGGTGGCGATCACCGTCTCGCTCACCGTGTCGATGACCGAGATGGTGTTGTCGCCGGTGTTATAAACGTAGGCCTTGGCTTGACCAGTGTGAACGGTCAGCGTGAGCGGGCCGGGCCCGACCGGGATGGCTGCGGGGTGCACGGTGTTTGTGCTGATGTCGATAACGGAAACGGTCCCGTCACCCTCGTTGGTGATAAATGCCTTGTTTCGTGGAGGATCCAGGGCGATCCACTGGGGTACGTCGCCCACAGTCAGGACATCGGTCATCGTGAGGGTTGCCGTGTCAAAAATCACCACGGAGTCGCTTTCCAACAGGGTCACGTAAAGTCGGCCGGTAGATTCATCCACCGCGACGCCATGGGGAAGGCCGGTCATCGGAAGGATCGTTTCGACGGAGACCGCGTCAGTGTCGACCACCACGAGCCCGTCAACAAAATCCGAAACATAGGCCCGGTTTTCGGCTGAAGAAACAGCGATATTCTGAGTCCGGTTTCCAACAGGAAGTGTATTGATTTCAAGATTGGTGTTGGCGTTGATCATATGGAGATCCGTACCCGGAACGCCATTGCTGAAATCCAGGGCGTACACGGTCTGGGTCGCCTGGTCCACACCAATCGCTGCCACCGGGTTGGCCAGCACGATGACATCTACCACGCTGAAATCTGCCGTATTGACGACTGTGACCGTGCCGTCGGTCAAATCCGCGACGTAGGCACGATCCAGGTTCTCGACCACCCCGACCTCGGCGGGTGTGTTCCCTGTATTCAGAAGGCAAATAACGCTGTCACTTTGCACGTCAATGACGGCCACGTTTCCGTCGAAAATCATTGAAATAAAGACAACAGGAAGCTGATTCCTTGGCGGATCAGTAGCGAGACAAAACGGAGCCACGAATACAAGACTCAATAAAACAACTGATGTCACCAGAAATTTCGAGCAGGCGTCATCCCAGCGAGCACTGACACATCCCATTTCCGTATCAGCCACCTGGGGCATACAACCCGACAATCGCCTGCTTTTGTCGTCCACCGAATTCCCTCAGCAAATTTTATCTCGTTTTTCTCGAAAATTCTCGGTATCTCAACGATCTTCGGGCGTTCACCCGGCAGGACGTCGGCCGCCGAGGCAGCCTGCCGTGCCCGGGACGGACTCTGCCGACCGCCACCCAGCAAGGGGTTGACCCCTGCCGTCAGGGGAAAACGCTGGACCAGGCCGAGGTGGACCCGTCCTCGAAGCCATCCACGAATACCACTGCGGCTGCACCGCCGTTGAGTACGTGCACGACCTCGAGATTGGCGCCCGAGAGATTTTGATTGCCCACCACCACCTCCGGAATGCCGTCGCCGGAGAGGTCGCCGACCGGAGCGATACTGTAGACCCGGTAGCTTGTCGGGAAGGTCCAGAGAACGGCGCCGGTGGCGCCGTTCATCG
>JBDLIO010000153.1:0-6129 GCA_039714865.1 Acidobacteriota bacterium
CGATCGTTGAACCCGGCGGGCGACGGGCAAAGGTCGCTGCGAGGCAGGGGACCGAGGTGCTCGACGGTGTCCTGAGAACACTTTTGCCCTCGGTCATCGCTCCGGACTTGATGGTGCACGGAGCGCTGCTCAGTGACGGGAAGCGGGGCCTCTTGTGCTGTGGCGTCAGCGGTTCCGGCAAGAGCACGATTGCGGGGCTCTTTCCCGAGGCCGCGCTGTGTGATGAGATGGTCCGGCTGGCCTGCAGTCCGGAGGTCGAAGTGCGGTCGTTGCCGTTCTGGCGGGCTCGGCCCGGATCGGTTTCCCTCGGGGCGGTCTATATTCTCGAGCATGGCGCCGAACATCGGCGAACTCCGATGACTGTTTCGGAGGCGATCCAGGAACTGAGGCGGCACGTCTATTGGCCGGTCGGGCATGCCGCCCAGATCAGTGATTCGTTCAAAGTGCGGGCGGATGTCTGTCGGGATACCCCGATTTTCCGCTTGGCCTTCAGGCCCGACCCTTCAGTGTGGACCACGATGACGGAAGGGCTCTAGTGGACAGAACTCCCCACTTCAGCCGGTTGGTCGGGCGCGCGGCCAAGGAGTGCATCCCCCTCGAGGTCGTCATCGAACTGACCCACCACTGCAATTTCCGCTGCCGGCATTGTTATATCCCGGACTTCCAGGCTCCTGATCTGCTGACGACCGAGCGGGTCATGGAGTTGTTGGATGAGCTGGCATCGATGGGCACGCTCTACCTGGTCTTCACAGGAGGCGAGTTCCTCCTGCGCAAGGACTGGTTCGACATCGCGTGTCGAGCCCGGGAGTTGGGCTTCTCCCTGGCGGTATTGACCAACGGGGCGTTGATCGACGAAGAGATCGCCGACCGGTTGGCTGAGGTGCAAGCCTATGTCGAGATCAGTTTCTACGCCAATGACCGGGAGGTCTTCGAGGCGATCACGCAGATGGCGGGCTCGTTCGACGCAACCCTGCGGGGCATCGAGTTTGTGCGGGCGCGGGGTCTGCAGCTGGAGCTCAACATCCCGGTGATGACCCTCAACAGCGAGAGCTATCGGGGGGCTTTGGAATTTGCCCGAAAGATCGGCGCGGTGGGCAGTTCGTTCGCCAAGATCTTGTCCAAGAAAGATGGAGATCCCGAACCGATACAGATGCGGTTGCCCGATGAAGCCCTGCCGACGATCTTCGCGGACAGTCCTGATATGGGCTGTGGGATTGAGACTGTGGATCCTGATCGCGAGGGAGGGCCACTGTGTGCCGCCGGGGTTCGTTACGCCAACATTACCTCCGGTGGGGATGTTCTGGCGTGCAACATCATGCCGGTCGTCGCGGGA
Source organism: Acidobacteriota bacterium (assembly GCA_039714865.1). Lineage (GTDB taxonomy): Bacteria > Acidobacteriota > Thermoanaerobaculia > Thermoanaerobaculales > Sulfomarinibacteraceae > DAOWGJ01. Next base: position 1,334 of record JBDLIO010000153.1, read on the forward strand.
AACGTGCTCAAGACCCCCTTCCGAGAGATTTGGGAGAACTCGCCGTGGTTTGAGAAACTCCGGCGGATCACTCGAGCCGATCTGCAGACGTGCTCGACCTGCTCCAAGTACCCCTACTGCGGGCGGTGCCCCGCCCAGGCCCTGGTGGAAGATGGGGATTTAATGGGTCCCTCCAAAGATGCGTGCGCCCAGGCCGAGGCCAAGGAAGAGGCGTGGAGGCGAGGGGCCGAGTGACCGGCTGGGCCGGCGTCCGCTTGACGATTGCCCTTGCTGCCTTGAGGGTCAGCTGGTATTGCCGCAGGTTGCCGCTGGACAGGCTGATTGAGCGGATTCGCCGGGTCCCGACATTGCCCGAGAGTCTGCGGCGGCCCGAAGATTTCGAGGCATTGGTCAACCGATGGTACCGCTGGTTGCCTCCCCGGGGCTTCCGGCCCTGCCTGAAACGGTCCTATCTTCTGCTCGATCTCTGGTCACGCTGTGGTCTGGAACCCAGGTTTCATCTCGGTATCCGTACGGACGGGGGAACGAGAGACGGGCACGCCTGGCTGACGGTTGATGGCTTCGACGAAGCTGATCACGCCGCGGATGGATACCAGGAGACCTTCGTGGCGTAGCAATCCGTCGAACGGATTGCATGCGCCCTTCGGGCGAATGGGTGGCGTTTGTCACTTCGTTCCAAACATTGTAGGGGCCGGCGTCTCGCCGGCTCCGAGTGCACTTGGACACGCCGAAAACACACGTGGCCGCTCAGTCGACGATTTCTTCAGCGATGGCGACGGCATGCGGATAGGTACGGCGGTCGAAGAACTCGAGGCGCCACCCGGCCTCTTGCAGTTCCTCTTCGAGCCCTTTCCGGGTGAAGAAGTGGGCGTAGCCCGGGGAGAGGTCATCGCCGAATTCCAGTTGTTCGCGGCCCAGGAGGCGGCGAATGGCGTTCCCGAACCGGGCGGCGATGCGATAGCTTCGCTGTGGGCCGCCGAGGATGAAGAAGGAAAGAAGCATCGGAGCGCCTGACGGAACGGCCGAACGAAGGTCTCTCAGCAAATGCAAACGGGTCGGTCGTCCCTGCACCAGCGTCAACATGCCCCAGCCGACAATGACGCCGTCGTACCGGTCATCGAGTTTCGGGCAGCGGTCGCGTTCCATGGCCTGGATGGAGCCCGGCGGGTCGTGCTCGGCCAACAGGGCATTCCCGGCTTCCCGAAGCCCCTCGTGGCACTCAAAGGCATCAACGTCGAAGCCTCGATCCAGCAACGGCGCAACTTCTCTCCCGGCGCCGGCGCCCAGGAGCACCAGTCGCCGGCACCCCTGGAAATAGTGGTCTATGGCATGGGTTTCCCAGCCGAAGAGCCCGGAGAGATTGTGGTCGGCGCCCGGGTAGCTGGTTGAGGCTCCGTAGGAGAGCTGATCGATACGATGGAGTTGTTCCCGGGACAAGAGACCCAGCCAAAGGCCCGCCCAGAGCCCGCTTGCGACGCCCTGCGAAGCCTCCAGAACGCTCCAGCTGAAACCGTGGAGAGCAAGAAGCCAGGAGTGGCGGGGCGAGGAGTTTGACATCGTTGGATTTTAGCCCAATCATGCAATTCGTTCGACGAATCGCATGCGGTATCCTTGTTTCGCCATGCTCGACCTGCACATCACCCCCCCGGACGACGCGACCTGGGAATATCGCGTTGTTGATGACGAGGTCGTCATCGGTCGGTCCACTCGGGCCGGCCTGACGATTTCCGACCGATCGTTGTCGCGTCTGCATGCTCGGCTGTTCCACTCCGGAGAAGCCTGGTTCGTCGAGGACCTGGGCAGCCGCAACGGAACGTTCGTCGACCAGGTGCGGACTGATGGGGCGACTCGGATCAGCCTCGGGCAGACCGTGACCCTGGGCGGCAGCAGGTTGGTGTTGACGGGAGGCCGTGGCCCTGACACCGGACGGGACCTGATGGACGGGCACACGGTCTTCCGCTCGGCCGATGCCCTGCTGGAAAGCGGACCGATGCTCTCCGACCGCATCGATACCGACGCAGTGGCAGAGGCCGTTCCAGGCCCGGCCGTCGAACGACTGAGGCTTTTGATCGACGTGCACAAGGCGGTGGGCCGCTCGGTCGAGTTACAGGAGTTGTTGGATATTATCCTGGACAGCGTATTCGACCACCTCAAGCCGGAAGACGGGGCGATTTTCCTGGTCGACGAAGCAGGGTACAGCCGAGTCGCCGGCAGGTCGATACAGGGAGAGCCGGATAGTCTGGCCTCGAGCAGTCTGATCAAGGAGGTCGTCGAAGGTCGGCAGGCAGCGCTGGTGCTCGATGCCAGGGACGATGAGAGATTCAATCAGGCGCATAGCATGATTATGTCCGGCCTGCGCAGCATTCTGGCCGCGCCCCTTCTCGATGGCGACCAGGCGTTGGGCCTGATCGTTCTGGGTTCGACGCGCGGGGCCCGAGCCTTCAACGAGGACGACATGGAACTTCTGGTGTCGATGGCCTCAGTTGCTGCCATGCGGATCTCCAACATCCGTTTGGCGGAAGAAGCGGCCGAGCGCCGAGTGCTGGAAAAAGAGGTGGCCCTGGGTCGACGGATCCAAATGGCCTTGCTGCCGGATCATCTCCCGACTCCTGCGGGTTGGGAGATTTATGCGGGAAATTTACCCTCAAGGGGCGTATCGGGAGACATTTACAAGGTCTTTGAGCGCGACGACGGGCACACTCTGGTGATCCTGGTGGCCGACGTCTCCGGCAAGGGTATCGCTGCATCGCTGTTGACCGCTTCTCTTGAAGCACTTTCGGCCGGCCCTTTGGAAGAGGGAGGTCCGCTGGACGACTGTTGTCGGAGGGTCTCGCGGTTGCTTTACGATCGTACGCCGCCGGAGAAATATTCCACCGCATTCATCGCCGAGGTCGATGTGTCGAGTGGGCGGATTCGCTACGTCAACGCCGGCCACAATCCCGGGCTGGTCCTTCGAGTCGGGGGGGAGGCCCAGTGGCTGGATCCCTGTGGCGTACCCTTGGGTCTGTTGCCGACGGCCGACTACACGGTCGGAGAGTTGGAAATGTCGCCGAGGGACGTGATGATGCTCTATACCGACGGGCTGACCGAAGCGAGTAATTCTGACGGCGAGGAGTTCGAAGAGACGCGTCTCAAGGCGAGTGCGCTCTCGAACAGGTTGAAGCCGCTGAAAGAAATGGCAGGGTTCATCGAGGATGATCTCAATCGTTTCACGGCAGGGGAACCATACGCCGATGATCGAACCATGGTGTTGTTGCGCCGCAGTGCCGGTGGCGCCGGTCCCGGGTCCGGGTCCGGGGGCGAGGCATGAACGGGAAGCGCGGGGATGATGATGCGCGTATCTCACGCTGTGCGGAGATCGTTCCCGGTGCGGAATCGGGCGAGTTTGAGGGGCTCCTGGAGCTGCGGATCCCGGGATCGATCGAAGAGGTTGCTCCAGCGGTTGAACGGATCATGGGGCAGGTCCGCGATATCGGGTGCGCGAAGGACCACGAATTCGAAATCGAGGTTGCCCTGCTTGAGGCTCTGGGTAACGCCGTTGAACACGGTTGCGGGGATGACCCTTCCAAAGAGGTCGAGGTGTGGATCGGATGCCATGACGACTGTGGACTGGTTGTCATCGTTCGGGACCCCGGACCGGGCTTCGATCCGTCACAGCTGCCCAGCCCGGTCGAAGGCGAGAATCTCCTCAGGACCCACGGCCGAGGCGTCTGGTTGATCAATCAGCTGATGGATTCGGTCCAATATGCCAACGGAGGTACCGAGCTTCGAATGCATAAGCGGCCGAAGGGCGACGGTGGTGATTGATGGCGATCCGGCGAAATTGGATGCAATGAGCAGTCAATGTGAACGTTCAACGTTCAACGTTCAACTTCCAACTTCGAAGGCCGGCAACGCAGGAATTGCTGAGGGTGCTGGGGGACGTCGTTCGGCGTTGAGCGTTGGGCGTTGCACGTTCGGCGTTCAGTTATTGGCTGCCACAGGGTCAGATTGCTGAGGGGTCAAGGAATCATGGCGCACCCAAATCTCACCATTCGGTCCCACGAGCCCCTCGCCCCCCGAACAAGCCTCGAACTGGGCGGTTCGGCCGAGGGCCTGGTCGAGGTGTGCAGCGTCGCAGAACTGGCCGAATCTCTGGAGTGGGCCAAGACCTCCGGCCGGACGGTTTGGGTGCTCGGGGGCGGGTCGAACGTGGTGGTCGCGGACGATGGCGTGGCCGGCCTGGTCATCGTGCCGGCCCTTCGCGGCATCGACATCGACAGGAGCGGGGACGGCGCCGTGGTGATCGCGGCGGCGGGCGAGACCTGGGACGACGTGGTTGCCGAGACGGTCTCTGAAGGTCTGATGGGGCTGGAGTGCTTGTCTGGAATTCCCGGAACCGTCGGGGCGACGCCGATTCAAAACGTCGGCGCCTACGGTGTGGAGACCTCGGAGGTCATCGAGTGGGTCGAGGTCTTCGACCGCGAGGCCGGGGTTGTAACCCGGATGTCGCCGGTGGAATGTTCGTTCGGCTATCGCACCAGTTGCTTCAGGCAATACCCTGACCGATCGATCGTGACCCGGGTCGCATTCAGGCTCCGAGCCACTGGTCGGCCGGTGGTTCGTTACGCAGAGCTGGAACGGTTCGTGGGGGTCGGGGACACGCCGCCCGATGTCATGGCGGTTCGTGAGGCCGTGATGGCCCTTCGGCGGGGCAAGGGCATGGTGCTGGAAACCGGCGCCCCCCACAGTGCCGGTTCATTCTTCCTCAACCCCATCGTCGATGCTCAGACCTTGGCGGAGGTCGAGGAGGCGGC
>JBDLIO010000154.1:0-6128 GCA_039714865.1 Acidobacteriota bacterium
CCCGGTCCTCCAAGTTGATCCACGGAGGCCTTCGCTACCTCAAGCAGATGCAGTTTCGCATTACACGACTGGCCTGCAGGGAACGGGACCGCATGTTGACCCTGGACCCCCACCTGGTCCGTTCGATCAACTGCGTTTATCCCGCCTATGAGGGTGACCGGACGCCCGGTTGGCAGGTCGACCTCGGCCTGTGGATGTACGACCGGTTGACCGGGCGACCCGAGAAACACCGGCAGTTGAGCCGAAAAGAGATTACCGGGCTGGCGCCGGGCTTGAGAACCGACGAGCTGGATCGGGCCCTGGCCTACACCGACGGCGTTGCGGACGATGCCCGACTGACGCTGGCCGTCGCCGCCACCGCCCATGCCTACGGGGCGGCCGTCCTTCCACGCGCTGAAGTTGAAGGCGCCCTGAGAAATTCAGAGGGCCGGATCACTGGCCTGCTCGTCAAGGATTTGGAGAATGATCGGGTCGTGCCCCTCGAAGCCCGTGTCGTCATTAACGCGGCAGGCGTCTGGACCGACGCCGTTCGCTTCCGTCTGGGCCTTGAAGGCACCCGACTCCGCCCCTCTCGAGGTTCCCATCTGATCCTGCCTCGCCAGAGTATTCAGCTTGAGGCGGCCGTCACATTCCCGGCGCCGGACGACGGCCGGCCGGTCTTTTTGATCCCCCATCCCGAGGGGCTTCTGCTGGGCACCACCGACCTCTTTCACTCGGGCGACCTTGACGACCCCCGTCCCAGCCGCAAGGAGGTGGCTTACCTCATGAGAGCGGTCCGGGCTGCCTTTCCCTCTGCACAGATCGAGGATTCAACCCCGCTTGGGGCATTTGCCGGCCTGAGGCCGATTCTCGATACGTATGCCGACAACCCTTCCGAGGCCAGCCGCGAAGAAGACATCTGGGAGGAACAAGGACTCTTGTCGGTCTCTGGGGGCAAGTTGACCACATGGCGTTCCACCGCAGAAGAGGCCATCGACGCCGCTCTCAACCTCATGCCGGAAGAACACACACGCTCGGTCTCACCCTGCGCCACCAAAGGAACTCCCCTCGCCGGACTCTGTCCTGTGGATCTTGCCGCACGTATGGATGCCGTGGACGGCCTCGAGCCGGTGATCGCTGCCGGCATGGCCAGACGCCTCGGCGGTCTGGCCTGGCACACACCGCTGCTGGCTCGAACCCGACGGGATCTGCAACCTCTCGACGGGACGTCTGACCTCTGTCTGGCCGAGGTGCGCGCTCACCTTCGCTGGGGCGGCGTTCTCCACCTCGACGATCTCTTGCTTCGGAGAGTACGCATGGGCCTGTGGGATCCCGCCGCCGCGCGCGAACTCGTCCCTATGCTCGAATCGGTCGTCAGGCGGGAGATGGGTTGGGGCCGAAGGCGCTGGGCCAAGGAGGAAGCAGCGTTCATCGAGGCGCTGACGGGCTGGACGGTGGAGGGCATTCGGGAGGACAGCTAGCCAGTCTCAAGGAATTCGAATCACTGTTGCCTTGTAGCCCTGAATTCTGCAGGTATCGACGACGGCTTCCGAGAACTCCCCCAGCAGCATCGGGTTGGAACATCCCAGGTCGAGCAACGTCTGCGACTGATCTTCGGTACTGATAACGTAGAAATTGGTCGAAGGCGCCAGAAAGGCCAAATACGTCAGCAGAATATCGTTGCTGCCCGGTTCGGTGAGCACTGCGACGACGTCATCGTTGACCGGCAACCGTGTTACCAACCCTCGAGCCGTGTCGAGGATGGGCGCCGTTGAATCCCAAACCTCAGCGGGAGAACCGACCGAGACACCCTGTTCGGGAACTTCGTCCGACGAGAACACGACGAGATAGGTTCCCTGCAGGCCCGGTACCTCATTCCGGTAGACCTGCCAGTCCAGAATTCGACCGACAAAGCGCAGGGACAACGAATCCACAAAAGGCCGGAGTTGCTTCCTCGACACAAACTTGATGCGTCGGCGAAGCGTATTGCCCAGTCGAGTCACCGTCAGGTACCGCCGTGAATCCTCTTTTTCCGACCTGGAGAGGAAAACCGCCGAACCGTCGGTTTCCAGAACCTCCACATCGATGTCGGCCGAGGCTGCTTTCCGCGCAAACCAGGCCCGAGACAATACGGACCGCCGCAGAAGACGGCCGGGTTGTTCAAATCTGATGTCCGTGAGATCGGGGCGCACGTCACCTCGAGGCCGTTGATCCGGGGAGGCCGCCAGATATGTCGCAGGCGCCGGCCATACCGCCAACCGTAGCGGGGAACTCCCCCTGTCTGGATAGGGGAGCCATGACCACCCTATGAGCGCAAGACACACGAAAACAAACGGTGTTGTCCTTCGGAATCGGCTCAAGGCCTCGGCCCAGAAAAAGGGTACAAGCACAAAGGCATAGACGAGGAACCGCTTGGCGGCAAATCCATAGGCCACCGAGAAGAACCCGACAAAAAGCACAGCCGATGTCACGAGGACCAGCACCCACGGGTCTCTCCCGATTCTCCGAAACGCTCCAACAAAGCCCCAGGCGGCGAGCAGCATTCCGGGAAGCCCCACGAACGCAAGGCCGACCCAGAAATAAAAGGGAATAGTGTCCGCATGCAGGCCCAAGAGCGCCCAGTGAAGAGGCCCTGCTCCTGGCGACCCCAGCCACAACCGCCGCACGGGGAGCCACATCAGGGTCGGTCCGACAAACAGAAGCAGGCCGAGCCACGGCCACCAGGTCCGGAGATCACCTCGCCGGTGGAGGAAGATGGCGCCGCTCATCGGCAGGAGGAGCAGCAGAGAGACGGGTTGCGTGATCGCCGAGAGACCTCCAAACAAACCAGCGAGGACGAACAGCTTCGGTCGATCCAGAGCCCTGAAAAAGGCGCCGAGAGACATCAGAATCAGACACGCGGCCGGAACGTCCGCCATAATCTCCATGCCAAGGCTTCTCCAGGCATAGTTGACAAAGAATGCGATCGAAACCGGGAGGGCGATCTTGGTCGAGAATTGTCCGGCAATGACCCGAAAGAGGACGACCGTCGTGACGGCAATCAATAGCTGAAGCAGGACTGGAGTGAACTGGAGGACGGACATCCTCTCCAGCCCGGCCATCACCAACGGAAACAACGGCGGCCTCCCCGGATATCGCACATCGTGGCCGACAAACCGGAGAGCCTGGGAGATCCAGTCGTAGGAATCACCACTCATGAAGGGATAATCGAGGTTGAGATCGGGGTAGAGAAGCAGCAGCGCCAACACCAGGGTGTGCGTTGCCCCAATAACACATGAGGCGATCAGGACCAGTCGAAGGCTAACCCGCACCGCTCACCATAACCACGGATGGTAGCTCAGTTCGATTTCGTGCCGTCCTCCCGGCACAGCAACACCGAGCCCTGCGACATTGGTCAGGATCGTCTCCACCGGACTCGAGTCAACCGCCGCCCTCCATCCTGGCGCCCAGGGCTGGGCAATCACCAGCATGCAGGGCCCATTGCACTCGACGACTGCCTCGAGTTTCGACGGCGTTCGCAATCCCAACTCGAGGGTTGTTTTCGTGGCGGAAATCGGCGGCGTCCCGGTCGCAACCAGGGCCGAGAACTCGAAATCGACACTCTCGATCATCGTGATCAGGGCACCAGGATCTTCCGGCTCAGGCGTCACAGATCCCACAACCCGGACTTCAGGCAGAACCTGGGGGTTCGACCAGATCCTGCCGTCGGCATCCGAATAGACCTCCCGCCATCCCTCCAGTTTCTTTCCTCGCCGGGTCACTGCATATCTGACGCCCCACGCACCGCACAAACCCGGCGGCGCATGCCGCAGCGGCCCCCCGAGGATGGTCCGTGGCTCGCCCAGCACACCCATTAAACGAGCGAACGACTCGGGCCTCAGGGGGTCTGACGCCCGAAGATCCCTGAGGCCATACCGCACAGCCAGGTTCGGCGGGAACGCCCCGACCAGGCCGATGATACGACCCGGCTCGTGTTGATTGAGGGCCTGCAACCTTTCGATCAAGGTGGTTTTCGGCAATCGATCGGCCCGATCGGCCACGGGATTGATGCCGAGGGCCAATAAAGCCAACTCGCCCGCGACAATCAACGGCAACCACGTCCTCGGGCCGACGAAAGCCACCGCCACAGCCGCGAAAACCGACAAGACGACCAGGGCGAAAACGGCCGGCGTCAAGTGCCACGGTGCCGTTGTCAGGGCAACGATCCCGACAATGCCGGCCGGCATGAGGCGAACAGCGAGAGGCCTTATAGGCCCCCGAAGGGCGCCGTCAAGCACCAGGGCGGCCAACATGACCACGCCCCACGGGATCAGCACTCCGAACCGGGGCAGGGTCATCTGGTCAAGCGGCGGCACTCGAACCAGCAGGGCGTCCAGGGGCGGGATACGCACCAGGAGGACCAACCCGAGAGCGCTCGTCAGACCAGCCGACCACGCCAGGCGGCGGAATCGGCCGGCGATCGTGCCGAACGCCAAAAGACCCAGGACGACCCCGCCAACTCCTGCCGCACCCGGCGCATGTGGATACTCCGGGTGCCAGTCTCCCCGGCCGGGATGTCCCATCGATGCCGGCACGACAATCTGCCGCACCATGTCTTTCTGGATCGACCACGGAAGGCGCTCACGATTGCACCCACTCTCGGCAACCAGATCGTGACGTGACGAGGCACGAATCAAGCCGACGGTCGGCCAGGACAGGAGTACGGCGGCCAGCCCTGAAACAACGACGATGACGACCACTCGTCGCCAACTTCGGGGTTGATGAATCAACGCCGTCAACAGGGCCGAGCCACAGACGATTGCTCCCGTTTCCGGATGCAGGCCCGACCCCATCAGCCAACCGAAAAACAGCCCGACTGCAACCACGCTCGAGGCCGACCGCTTCAGGCTCCAGAACATCACCATCCAGGTCCAGGGCAACAGGGCCCCTACCCAGGCCAAAGGCACAAGAAGCCAACCGACGAGATAGGGCGTCCCGGCCCACGCCACGCCGGCGACGGCAGCTGCCGTCCAGCGCACTCTTCGGCCTGACAGCAGCAGAAAGGTACCGATCCCAGCCAATTCAATCTTCCAGAATGCCATGATCGTCGTGCCGCGCTCGGGGCCGTGGAGCCAGACGGGGAGCATCATCGGCGCCCAAAGACCGGTCTGTCCATTGGCCAACAGCGGCAGCCCGCCACCAACCCCGGCCTGAATCAGGGGCAGCCGGCCCTCCTTGAGCTGCCGTCCGGTTTCTTCCCACCACGGATGAAACTGAAGGACCAGATCAGATTGTGTCGGCTGAAACTCCGTCTGTTCAGACCATACGACCTTCGTAAAGGGCGGGAGCTTCTGGACGCAACGCACCGGATTGAGATCACCGCCTGTCCATAATGCCGGACCGAGGACTGCGACCAAGACCAGATCCAGCAGCAGCTGAAAACGAAAGACCGAACGATGGCGGTAAAAAAACCACACGTGCCCGGCAGCGAGCGGCAACAATGTCCAGAGGAACAGCGACATCGAGCTGAGTTTCCTCGTCCGCTGTAAGAAGTGTCAAGTACATTCGGCGAAAAACCGCTACACTGATCCGAACAAAATCAGGAGTCTATTGATTTTTCGGGAGTCGAACATGCGCCAGTTCATTTTCGCTATTTGCTTCATCGCTGTCGCCGGCTTGATCGTCGCGGCGGCCCTGGCGCCACCGGCGGTCAAGATGCCGGGAACACAACCGGAAGACATGGTCGCGCCCTTTTCCCACCCGGGCGGCTGCAGCTGCCACGGTGGAACCGTCAACCCGCAGCTCGAACCGGTCAATACCTGGCAGGGCAGCATGATGTCGCATGCGATGCGGGATCCTCTCTACTGGGCGACAGTGGCGATTGCCGAACAGGACTTCCTGCCCGGGAGCGATCCGGCAACTCGTGGTGGCGCCGGTGACCTCTGCCTGCGCTGCCACGGCCCCAATGGATGGCTGCAAGGACGCTCAAACCCGACCGACGGCAGCGCGTTCATCGCCGAGGACGTCGACGGAGTCGAGTGCGAGTTCTGTCACATGCTGGTCGATCCCGACGAGGCACTCAACATCGACGGTACAGCCGAGGTTCACAGCCCACCGTTTGAGCCCTTCGACGAGACGACCGGCGAGGGCTATTACGGAGGCGGACAGTA
>JBDLIO010000155.1:0-6124 GCA_039714865.1 Acidobacteriota bacterium
GGCATACTTGCGGTATGTCGAGCGAGCGAATCGAGAAAGCGCCGAAGGTCGTTGTGTTCTGCGCCTTGCAGCCGGACACTGGTGAGAAGGTCGGGCTAGGCTCCACGGGAGGAAATCAACGCTGATTTGTTCCTCGTCATGAAATCCTTCTTTGCGTCTTTGCGTCTTCGCGTCTTTGCGTTTTCTTTTTCTCGTCAGACGCTGAAGCTTGTGGGGGTCCTGGTTGCTCCGATCCTGGCCTTCGTTTTCTTCGTGCCGGTTGTGGAGTTCTCCGACCCCCTGGGTACGGCCGTTCTCGACCGGGACGGTCGCCTCTTGGGCGCCGTGACGGCCTCGGACGGCCAGTGGCGGTTCGGCCCTTCTTCTGAGATCCCCGACACCTACCGGACGGCTCTTCTCGAATTCGAAGACCACCGGTTCCCCATGCATCCCGGAGTCGATCCGGCGGCCCTGATCAGGGCCGCCGTCCAGTCGCTGGCTGCCGGAGAGATCGTCAGCGGCGGCTCGACCATCACCATGCAGGTCGTCCGGCTCTCCCGCCACGGACAGCCTCGGACCTTCCGGGAGAAAGCGGTCGAATGCCTGCTGGCCCTCCGATTGGAGTTGTCCCGGTCGAAAAATGAAATTCTCGGTCTCTATGCGGGCTACGCGCCCTTCGGCGGCAATACCGTCGGGCTCGATGCCGCCGCCTGGCGCTATTTCCGCCGACGACCACAGGACCTCTCCTGGGCCGAAGCCGCCACGCTGGCGGTCCTGCCCAATGCCCCGTCACTGATTCACCCGGGGCGTCGCCAAGAGCGGTTGTTCGAGCGGCGCAATGCCCTCTTGGCGCGGCTCCACCGACGAGGGACTTTCGACGCCTTAACGCTCGAACTGGCACAGGCAGAGCCGCTCCCGCCATCACCGGCGCCGATGCCGCAAATGGCGCCCCACCTGCTCAGCCGGATTCGAAGGGAGGCGCCGGATGGGGGAATCACCACGACAACCATCGACGGCCCACTCCAGCGACGCGTCGGCGGAATTTGTGACCGACACCACCGACGGCTTGAAGAAAACCACATCAAGCACCTGGCGGCCCTCATTGTCGAGACCGACTCCGGTCGCGTTCTCGCCTACATCGGAAATGTCGGCAAGCCCTCCGAAACCGGCGCCCAGGTGGACATCATCACCGCCCCTCGGAGTTCCGGCAGCATCCTCAAGCCCTTCCTCTACGCTGCCATGCTGCAAAGCGGCGAGATCCTGCCGGACGAATTGGTCGCCGACATCCCGACCCGGATCGCCGGATTCGCCCCCCGCAATTTTGATCACCAATTCTCCGGGGCCGTGCCGGCCTCGGTGGCCCTCAGTCGATCTCTCAACGTTCCGGCGGTCCGCATGCTCCGCAGTCACGGCGTCGGCCGGTTCGCTGCCCTGCTGAAAAACCTCGGCGTCAGCACGCTCTTTCGCCAACCCGACGACTACGGCCTGTCGCTGATCCTCGGTGGCGCCGAGGTGACCCTCTGGGAATCAACAGCTCTCTACGCAGGCCTCGGCCGCACGGTCAACGATTTTTTCCATCCCGGCACCCCACCAATGGCCTTCGTTCCCTTGACGTGGAACGACCGTGCCATCATCGATGGCGCCCCCTCCCCCTTTGACGCCGGCGTCGCCTTTGCAACCCTGGAAGCCCTACAAGAGGTCTCGCGCCCCGGTCTGGACGCCGCATGGAGAACCTTCGCCTCCTCTCGACGGGTCGCCTGGAAGACCGGCACCAGCTATGGCTTTCGCGATGCCTGGGCCATCGGGGTCACACCCAGCATCACTGTCGGGGTCTGGGTGGGTAACGCCGGCGGCGAGGGTCGGCCCGGTCTGACCGGCCATGCCGCAGCGGCGCCCCTGCTCTTCGAGATCTTCGAAGGTCTCCCCCAGGAAGCTTTTTTCGACCAACCCGAGGCCGCGATGCGACAGGTCGACTTGTGCCGCCACAGCGGTCTGCGCGCCGGACCGGACTGTGCCTCCGCCACCTCTGTCGTACCCCAAGCCTGTCTGCCGGGCAAGCCCTGCCCCTACTGCCGACCGGTCCACCTCGATCCCAGGCGGAACCTGCGCGTCGACGCAACCTGCCAGCCGGTCTCGGCGATGCGGCACCAGAGCACGTTCATCCTGCCGCCGGCCTTGGCCCGCCCCTATGCTCGCCGCCATCCCGACTACCGGCCCTTGCCCCGGTGGCGAGAGGATTGTCGGCCCGAGAGCCCCGAGGGAAGAATCAGTTGCCTCTATCCCGACAACGGCGCCGAGATCTATGTGCCCCTGGAACTCGACGGCAGCCGGGGACGCTTCGTCGCCGAGGCCGTCCATGCCGACCCTGGGGGCACGATTTTTTGGCACCTCGATCATCGCTATCTCGGCCGGACCGAAGGCGAACACCACATGCCGATGGCTCCCGAGGCCGGCCCCCACCTCCTGACCCTGGTCGATGGCGGTGGATCAATGCTCTCGCGGAGTTTCGAGGTACTCAGACGACCCGGCGATCTGGTGAGCCGCTCCTCCACACCGGTCGGTCAGTTTGTTCATTGAATCAGGGAGGCGAGGTGGGCACCCGCCTCCCTGATCGAGGTATTGGTCCTCTCAACTGGTCGAATACAAAACTTGCCCACGCAGAACCCCTTCGGAGTCCCCACGGCTTCGCCGTGGCCGGTCATTACGACCGGGCGTCGGTTCCTACCCTCCTTTCCTAGTCGGCGAAGTCCATAACGATTGTCGGGTTGAAGTCACACGTGCTGACATCGAACCCAACGGTGAGTTTCCGTTGGTGTCCGTCGATTCTTACTGCAGCCGACAACCGGTACGAGCCGGGAGGCAATTGAATTGGGTTGGAGACGGTTCCGTACTCGCGATGGTACTGGAAGGGCCCGCATGGCGCATCCGGCGTCACTGTCTCCAACGGGAGATTCCTCGCGTTGTCGACGCTGTCGAGCAGCGGTTTGTTGACGTTCGCAGTGAGTCGAAGGAGCTTGAGGGACTTGACGATGGGCACGGGCGTTCCGTTGTGGGTCACCAGAACCCTTGCGCCCGTCCGGACCCCCTCGCCGCACAGGTTCCGCATGACGGTGATCTCGTCTCCGGTAATCGGATCGCTGACATACGTGACCGAGACCTCGCCGAGCAGGTCACGGTCGATTTCCCCGGGCGCGAACTGCGTCCTCAGGTCACCCTCTCCCACGATGTGGCCCGGCTCCAGAATGATCGGGAAGGAAGGCAGGCCCGGCAAGGCGTACTCCACCGGGTTGCCCGACATCCACAGTGCGGGGATCGTCAGGTTGCAGATCCCTGTGTTCGACACCGGGAAGGGGTTCTGGGAATTGCAGTCGCCGACGCTCTGGATCACCGTCGGTGAGAACGCCTGGTCCGGCGGCACATCGATTGAGGCGAACGGCGTATTCGCCGTCAAGGTCAGATTGACCACCGGCGTGTCCGGATCGTCACTGGTGACGGTCAGCTGGCAGGTCTTCAGTCCGGCAGAGGTCGGCGTGAACCGCACCATCGCCGTCAGGCAGGAGTCCGGGCTGACCGTAGCGGGGAAGGGGTTGTTGATCAGGGTGAAATCGGCGCAATCGATGGAAACATCCGCCACGCCCAGGTTGCAGGCGCCGACGTTGCACACCTCGACGCTCTGCTCCGCCTGTGTCTCCGCGCAGACGTCACCGAAGTCGGTGGACCCGGTCACCCGGACGTCACCGGGCGGCACGTTGCCCGAGACCACGACGTCGCTGTTCGGCGAATCGGGGTCGTCACTCGTGCCGGTGATCGTGGCGCTGCGCGCTCCGTAACCGCCACCAGCCATGGTCGGGGCAAACCGGATCGGCACCGCCAGCGAATCACCGGGACCGATGACAACGGGGAAGGACAGGACTTTGGCGACCTCGAACTCCGAATCGGAAGAAGTAATCGCGCTGACGGTGAGGTCACAGCCGCCGCTGTTACTAAGGGTCAGATCGAGGTCCTTGAAATCTGAGATGCAGACATCGCCGAAGTTGCCGGTATCCGCGATGAGGGTGTCGATGTCTTGTTCAAGGCCGTCTCCGAACAGCTCGACTTCAACCTGGGCGCGCGCTGCGCTGATTTCGTTGCTTTCGATTGTCAACGTGGCAGTATGCGCCCCGGCGGTCAGCGGCGCGTGCGTCACCTCGAAGGGAAAGCAGAAATCAGGACTGATCGCGACGGGATACCCCGAAGACGGCTCAGTCACGGCAAACTGGGCATCTGAAGAGATGATGGAGTCAACCAGCAGATTCGCCATCCCGGTATTGCAGACGTTCATGTTTTCATAGCCCGTGTCGCCGACGCAGGTGTCCTCGAAGTTCACGCTGCCCGGCACACTGATAATCGGAAACCACATGTCGGCCGGGTCGACATAGTAAGGGAGTTCTTCGATGCGGCAATCAGCATAGGGAATATAGCGATAACCGTCGTTGAAGGGTCCATCGTTGGCGCCCCAACTGTTCTTGATGATCCAGACGCCTCCTCCCATGGAGTCGTCCCATCCGGCGATGATCACGGCGTGAGTAAAGCTGCCGGCGTTGCTATTGCATCTGCAGACATTGTCGATCCCCGTGACACAACCGAAGTCCAGGGCCACCGAAAGAGGCCCATGGTTGATGACGTTGTTTTTCATCTGGACAATATCGTTCGCCCCGGCGCCATGGTAGTCATCGATGTAGACCAGTCTGCTCAGGGCGTCCGGGCATGCGTCGTCACAGAATGAAAGACTGCACGACGTCGTACCGCCACCCCCGTTCGGGCAGCTGGCGCCACATGGGTTCCCACCACCGCAAGAGCAAATTCCCGTGACGTATGTGGGCACATCGAACACCAGGCACTCGTCATCCGGGACACCGTTGTCCCTGATCGCTGCCAACGCCTGGTCGTGCCAGCCGCCGCAGCAACCATGCTGGCCGTGGCCGTTGCAATCCGTATTGACATACTCTTCCGAGAGATCGATGTCGAGATTGGGAGCGTTCTGGTGGAGATTGAAGGCCGCTTCAACGGTGCCGACCGCGGAGAACGCCCAGCACGCACCGCACTGGCTCTGGTCCTTGACCGGGGTCATCCAGTCGTGTCCGCCGAAAATCCTCCAATCGAAGGAAGCCGGCTGCCCCGGCGCGGTGATATTTTTTGGAGCCGTTTCGCGAGGCTCCGTGAGCTGTGGCGGAGGCCCCACACGATTGAAGTACCTTTCGCTGTAATGCATGAGTTCCGTAACAGCACCCATTTCCTCACCGGTATAACGATCAACACAAACGGCATAGTCTCGTGTGAAGTAACTCCTCCCGTCGGTCACGACCCTCAGGTCATAACCTTGAAGGGCACAGTAGGAATACTCGCTTCCGCATGTGCCTTTGAAAAATTTCCAGGCGTCACAGTCGGTATCGTCCGGAAATACGCAGATCGTGTATTGGGCTCCATCTTCTCTGGTCAGGACCTCTGGTTCATATCCCAACTCGTAACAGTACACAGCAGCCGGGTTTGGGGTCCAGGGTTCATCCGCCCAAACAACTCCTGTAAAACTGAGCACCAACAAGCTCAAGACCGTCAGTGACAATATTCTGTTCATAATTTTCACCTCTAAGATCGAAGAATCTCGATCTGGGTAATCTGGAAGATGATCAGATCTTCAGGTCGTTCTTCCAGCCTGAAGACAACCACGCGACTCAATTTAAGACGCCCCCATGGAAGCTCTATGGCTCCCATGGAGGCCTCGTATGGGCACTTTCATGATCCACCCGTGCATCACCAACCCCACAATGCGTGGTTATCAGGGATGCCCCCGGAGGATAGGACTTACGTACTCGCGGGCCGGATCGAGAGTCCTATTGATGATGGCCTGGTTCTCCATCGGCACAAACCCCATCACCAGAAGACCGACAACCGAAAATACCCCGATCGACACAGCGCCCCCCACTACGAGAGGTCATCCCAGTTGTTTTTGTGCTCCTCAATGGAATATAAGTCTCAATCTGCATTTTTTCAACCTATCGGCCCCGGGACTTCGTATCGAGGGTCCCATCAATGACGGGCTGGCTCCTGTCCCTCAAGAATCAACGGCAGGCTGCAGTGAACCTCAATCGATCACCCCCCTACCAAC
>JBDLIO010000156.1:0-6120 GCA_039714865.1 Acidobacteriota bacterium
AAGGGGTCGTGGTTGAGGATCTGGTAGACCAGCGTGGTGATCGTGTCGGCCGGGAAAGGGCGCCTTTTGAGGAGAAGTTGGTAGGCGACCACCCCGAGTGAGAAGAGATCGGCCCTGGCATCAACCGGTTCTCCACGGACTTGTTCGGGGGCCATGTAGGAAGGCGAGCCGACGGAGGAGCCCGTCTGCGTCAGCGCCGTGTTGTCTCCGATGGCGCGGGCGACGCCGAAATCGCTGACCTTGGGGGTGCCGTCGGGGAGCATCAGAATATTGGCGGGCTTGATGTCACGGTGGATGACTCCCGCCTCATGGGCGGCGCCCAGGGCCTCGGCGACCCGTGCAACGAGCTCGAGTGATTCGTCCCGACCCGGGGCGGCACTTCGGTTGAGCCGACGGGACAGGGACTCCCCCTGGACCAATTCCATCACCAGCCATAAGAGATCACCCTCGGTCCCGGCGTCAAAGACCGTAACGATCCCCGGATGATGCAATCGGGCGGCGAGCCGGGCTTCCCTGAGGAAGCGTTGCTTCATCTCATCAGAATCAGGGCCCACCTCCAGGGTGGGTTCGATGATCTTGACGGCGACCCAGCGGTCCAATTGGGGATCATGAGCCCGCAAAACACGGCCCATGCCCCCGCGTCCGATCTCATCGACGATGCGGTAACGGCCGACTGACGTTGGGGTGTCCATAGTCGATTCCATCATATACCTGTTCCGGAGGAGACGGGCATCCCCTGAGAACTGCAGGCCCTGAAGGACCTGCCTACAAAGGCTCACTCGAATGGGCCCTTCAGAGCCCGATGCTGCAGACCCTGAAGGACCTGCTCGAATCTGTAGTCGGGTCCTTCAGGGCCCGTTCTTTGACTCCCCAAACAGGCGGCGAAAAGACCGGGTGACCTCCGGGTCGGCAAAGGCCCTGAATTTGTCTCCAAATATTGAACGGAAGTCCGCCAGGCTCTCTCGGAGAAAGTGCCGATGATGCTCGATGGCGATTGCCGTGGCTGGATCAGGGCTCTCTGTGAGGGTGTTCAGGGCCTCGAGCTGGATCTCCCGGTCGTTGATACCTCCCAGGACATCCTGCAGGCATTTGAGGTCTTCGATCAGCTGGTGGCTCCGGTCGGCATCGAAGAGTTGTCCGAAGAACTCCAGGAGATACCTGAGCTTCTTGCCGTCGATGCGCAGGCGGTGGAATTGTGCGGCCAAGGGCTCTTCGGGCAGCGCGTTTCCGTGCTTCAGCAGCCGCTGGTGAGCCTTGAGGATCCGGGCCGCTGCGACCATTGCGGTCGGGCGGGATGCCCTTTTTGAAAGTCCTGCCGGGGGTGTCTCGAGGACGCACTGCCATCGGCTGAGGAGGTCCGGGAACCACAAGGAGCTCAGCTCCTGGTTGACCCGGATTCGTGCCGTATCGCGTTGTCGGCGCATGAGGACTTCCAGAGGGTCGAGTGGGGCGCCGCCGATGGAGGCCGAGGCTTCTCGGTGCTCATCGATTGCTTCCAGCCAGACGTCGAGATCCCTGCAGGCCCCGGTGACGTTGCCGATCCTTTTGAATCCTCGTTTGAACGGTGCGACGGCGTCATCGGCGAAGACTCGCGGCATCTGACTGAGGAGCGTCCGGGTCCTGCGGGTGGCGACTCGGAGATCATGGATGTCGTCCGGGTCGGAGTCGTGGAGAACCTTGTCTGCAGAATCATTGATCTTCGTCAGGAGCGCGCCGAGGATGGTGCGAAGAGCGGGACCGATCGGTTCTTCGGGTCTTGTCGTCATTCGAGCCAGAATACCATTCAATCTTCAGGTGATACCGGGTTCTGTTGGTCGTGGTAGGGTGGCCGCGGACCTATCGAAAATGAAATTTCAGAGATTGAGAGGCAGGCAATGAAGATGAAACGAACGACGGTGCTGTGTATTTTGGTTTTTGCGATGGTGACCCTGCTGGTCGGTAGCCCTGGTTCGGCCTTCGAGGCCAAGTGGACCAAGATCGGTGACAAGAATGTCAAGGCCGACAAAAACGAGGCCGTGATGCGGGTCGGAGTCGAAGACGGCCGTTTTCGGATGATCAAGATCGGCGCCGAGGGCGGGAGGATCGACTTCAAGAAGGTGACGGTGGAGTTCATCGGCGGAGAGGATCAGGTCTTTGACAATTTCACGACCGTCAGGGATGGCGGTGAGACCCGGCCGATGACGATCGCGACGGCCGTCAAGAAGCCGATCAGCCTGATCAAGGTCCGTTATGAGATCAAGGATGACGCGGACCAGGTGAAGATCACGGTTTACGGACGGGGTGACAACTGACGGAAGACGGACCATTTTTTCGATGAGATGACCTGCCCCAGATTCGGGCCTGGGGATGGGAAATGCCGGATGCGGCGTCACGACCACATTCTGAGAGCAGGGGACGCATCGCCACCATCCGCGGTATGATGATCGTTCGACCGTTCGATCAACGGAGTCATTCAATGGCGGGAAAGAAGATCTCACCGAAGAGCCACGAGGCCTTCGTCAACAGGGAAATCAACTGGCTTCAGTTTGCCCGGCGGGTATTGGAGTTGGCCGAGGATTCTGAGGTGCCGCTGTTGGAGCGGGTCAAGTTCATCGGCATCGTCGGCATGCTGCACGACGAGTTCTTCATGAAACGCATGTCCGGACTCAAGCGGCAGATCAAGAAGGGCGTTGAGAAACTGTCGATCGACGGTCTGACGCCGCAGGAGGAATTCGATGCCTGTCGTCGTGAGATCCTTGAGCAAAAGGGGATTCTGGCCAGGGTCATCGGGGAAGAAGTTCGGCCTGGACTGGCCCGAGCCGGCATCCCGATCCTCGACTGGACTCGGCTCGATGATCCACAAAAGGAAGCGATGCGGCAGTATTTCGAAGACTCTGTCATGCCGGTTCTCACTCCGTTGGCAGTTGATGCCGAGCACCCGTTTCCGTTCATCGCCGGCCTCGGCCTCAATCTCGCAATCACTCTGAAAGCAAAGAAGAGAGAGCGCTTTGTATCGCTCAAGATTCCGGCAAACCGTGACCGCTGGGTCGAGTTGCCGGACGAGACGGGCTTCGTACCGCTCGAGCAGGTGGTGGCGGCCAATCTTGGCCGGCTTTTCACCGATGCGTCGTCGGTCAGGGTGTCCCTTTTTCGGGTGACCCGCGGCGCGGAGGGCGAATCGGGTTATGACGGCACCTTTGAAGAGAGCGACGGGTTGCCGACTCCCGGCAGCATCATTGCCCAAGTGACCGATGAGTTGAAGGCCCGGAAATTTGCCGGTGAGGTGCGCTTGGAGGTGTCGTCCACCATGCCTGAAAACCTCAGGCAGTGGCTGGTCGAACAACTGCGGATCACTCAAGACGACCTCTATGTTATCGACGATTTGCCGGCCCCTGCCGATCTGGGTGCGTTTCTTCCTCCCGGACACCCGGATCTCCACGATTCCGAGCTTCCCGTGGTGTCCCACCCCCGGCTTGCCCGCCTCCCGGCTTCGGACAGTTCTGCGATCTTCAAGGAAATCTGCCGAGGCGATATTCTGCTTCAGCATCCCTACCAGGCATTCGAGACGTCGGTTCTTCGTTTCCTGGAGTCGGCCGCCATCGATGATCAGGTGCTGGCAATCAAGCTGACGATTTACCGAACGTCGTCGAACTCACCGATCGTACTGGCTTTGGCGGAGGCTGCCCGGCGAGGTAAGGAAGTAGCAGTTCTGGTTGAGATTACGGCACGTTTCGACGAGGCGCCCAATATCGCCTGGGGTCGTTATCTGGAAAACGAGGGTGTGCATGTCGCCTACGGAGTCGAAAAGCTCAAGACTCACGTCAAGGCGGCATTGGTTGTACGGGAAGAGGCCGGGAAGGTCCGACGGTACGTGCACGTCGGCACGGGGAACTACCATGCCGGGACGGCCCGGCACTACACCGATGTCGGTCTCTTGAGCTGTGATCCCGAATTGGCGGCAGACGTAGCGGCGGTTTTCAACGAGCTGACCTCGGCGACGCCGATCCAGGGAACCCACAAATTGCTGGTGGCGCCGTATTCCATGCGGGAGAGATTCCACGCCCTGATTCGGCGGGAGGCAGAGCACGCTGCGGCAGGAAGGGCCTCCGGCATTCAGGCCAAGATGAATCAGTTGCAGGATCCGACGATTATCCGGGAGTTGTACCAGGCGTCTGAAGCCGGCGTTCCTATTGAGCTCAACGTGCGCGGACTGTGCAGCCTGCGCCCGGGAGTGCAGGGCTTGTCGGAGAACATTCGGGTCTTCTCGACGCTTGGGCGCTTCCTCGAGCATGCGAGGATCTACCGATTCGAGAACGACGG
Organism: Acidobacteriota bacterium; assembly: GCA_039714865.1. GTDB lineage: Bacteria > Acidobacteriota > Thermoanaerobaculia > Thermoanaerobaculales > Sulfomarinibacteraceae > DAOWGJ01. Next base: position 4,300 of record JBDLIO010000156.1, read on the forward strand.
CGCCCCGGAATTTTTTATTGGCTCGGCCGACTGGATGAAAAGAAACCTGGACAGCAGAATGGAGACCAGTGCACCGGTCGAGGATTCCAGACTCAAGAAGGAGTTGGACGAAATCTTGGCGATCTACGCGGCCGACAACCACTCGGCCTGGGATATGGGGCCCGACGGGACCTACACTCGTCGCCGGCCTGCCAAAGGCAAAGCCGCCACGGGCGCTCAGCAGGTGTTTATTGATCGGGCGTCGAGGTAGTTGGGAAGCTGGGTCAAAGAGTCAAAGAGTCAAAGAGGTCCAAAACGGGCGGACAACCCTGTGCCCACCCGCGTCCAGCCTTGTGCAGGAATTTGCATCCAGATTTGTAGGCGGGTCCTTCAGGGCCCGTTGCCAAGGCTGGTAGATTAATTTGATAATTGATAACTCAGATCAAAGCCGGGGATAAAACTCTTAAACTTGACAAACGATCTATCAGATGTTAGATTATTGCTGTTGAACAACCCTCAGCAAGGAGGACAGCATGACATTTGACAAACTGACTCAGAAAAGCCGCGAAGCAGTGCAGGCGGCTCAGACACTGGCCGTGCGTTTCGGCCACCAGGAAGTTGATGTCGATCATCTGGGCCTGGCCCTGCTGGAGCAAGAGAGTGGGCTGTTGCCCCGTCTGTTGGAACGAGCGGGCATCGACCCCGCAGGGATCAGATCCTCGCTGGAAACGGACCTCAAGAGCCGACCCAGCGTGTCCGGCCCGGGCTCCGAGGTCGGCAAGATCATGATCACGCAGGCCCTCCAAAAACTGCTGGTGAAGGCCGGTGATGAGGCCAAGCAATTAATGGACGAGTACATCTCGGTCGAGCACCTGGCCCTGGCGTTTGTGGACACCGGGGAAGCCAGCGCCACAGGGCGACAGATGGCCCAATTCGGTCTGACGCGGGATCGCCTTCTCAAGGCTTTGACAGCCGTTCGGGGCAATCAGCGGGTGACCTCCGACGATCCCGAAGCCTCGTACGAGGCCCTGGACAAGTACGGCATCGACCTGGTTGCGCAGGCGCGGGCCAACAAGCTCGACCCGGTGATCGGGCGTGATGCCGAGATCCGCCGGGCTGTTCAAATTTTGTCCCGAAAGACCAAGAACAACCCGGTCCTGATAGGGGAACCCGGCGTCGGGAAGACGGCGATCGTCGAGGGTCTGGCCCAACGCATCGTTCGAGGGGACGTGCCCGAGTGGCTCAAGGACCGGGCGGTCTTCTCGCTGGATATGGGAGCCTTGCTGGCCGGCGCAAAATATCGTGGTGAATTTGAAGAGCGACTCAAGGCAGTCCTGAACGAAGTCAAAAACTCCGACGGACGGGTTCTCTTGTTCATCGACGAAATGCATACCATCGTCGGGGCCGGCAAGACCGAGGGTTCGACCGACGCCGGCAATTTGCTCAAACCCATGTTGGCCCGAGGCGAGCTGCACTGCATCGGCGCGACCACGCTGGACGAGTACCGCAAGCACGTCGAGAAAGATGCGGCCTTGGAGCGCCGGTTCCAGCCTGTGCTGGTTGAGCCGCCTACAGTCGAAGACACGATCTCGATCCTGCGTGGCCTCAAGGAGCGCTACGAGGTGCATCACGGCGTTCGCATTCAGGACAACGCCCTGGTGGCGGCGGCGGTGCTTTCGAACCGGTACATCACCGACCGCTTTCTGCCGGACAAGGCGATCGATTTGATGGACGAGGCCTCGGCGATGATCCGCACGGAGATCGACTCCATGCCGCAGGACCTTGACGAGATCCACCGCAAGGTCATGCAGATGCAGATCGAAGAGGCGGCCCTCAAGAAGG
>JBDLIO010000157.1:0-6112 GCA_039714865.1 Acidobacteriota bacterium
TCACAACTGCTTCATCACGCCCCACGCCGACTTCCAGCACACCTCGCGCTACATCCCTCCGGAGATCACTGGCGCCGACTGGCAGCTGGACCACTTCGACCACGCCCAGGCGCAGTCGCTCTTCGGCTTCGACGCCGCCTACCAGTTGGGCAGCGTGAGCTTCCAGGGCGAGTACATCATGACTCACCTCAACCGCTTCAACGACCGGGAAGACGTCGACCTTGACGGCTGGTATGCATATGTCAGCTGGTTCCCCACCGGTGAGCACCGGAACTACACCATGGCCCAGAGCCGGTTCGTTGGTCCGGGTTCGAAGAATGCCATCGAGCTTCTGGCGCGCTTCAGTACGATTGACCTCAACGATCTTGATGCCGGCGTCGAGGGTGGTGAGGCCGAAAACATCACCCTGGGAATGAACTGGTACATCAACAACAACGTTCGCTGGATGATCAACTACACGATCGTCGATAACGATGAGTATGCGGATGGCGACGGCGACTTCATCGGCGACGATGACTTCAGTTTCCTCGGCACTCGCATCCAGATCTTGTTCTAGGGAGTTTGACCATGGCTCAGGAAATCGAACGCAAGTACCTCTTGACCGGTGACGAATGGAAGAGGCTAGCCGAGGGCACCCACTATCGGCAGGGCTACCTCTCCACTGTCAAGGAGCGTACCGTACGGGTGCGCACCATCGGCGAGAAGGGCTTCCTGACGATCAAGGGCATCACCGTTGGTGTCAGTCGGCTCGAGTTCGAGTACGAGATTCCGACCGGCGACGCCAATGAGATGTTGGACAAGCTCTGCGAGAAGCCGATCATCGAGAAGCACCGTTACAAGATTGCCTACGGTGGCCTGGTATGGGAAGTCGATGAGTTCCACGGCGTCAACGAGGGTCTTGTCATTGCCGAGGTCGAGCTCGAGAGTGCCGATCAGGCGATCGAATTGCCCGCCTGGGTCGGCGAAGAAGTCTCCGGAGACCCCCGGTACTTCAACGCCAATCTGGTCAACAACCCCTACACCAACTGGTAAGAACCATCTCGCCGGCCGGGCTTCGGCCCGGCCGGCCTCTTTGTCAGTCGCTGACAACTGATTGTTCACAAAGGATTTTCAATGGACACATCACCGAAGGTTGTGCCCGACCAAGTTGCGCCTGATCCGCTCGACATGAGTCAGTACCACCTCAACCGCCTTCCCGAGAGGGAGCGGTCGACGGTGGAACGGTGGCTGGTCATTCTCGGTGGACCGCTGGCGCTCTTGACATTCATCCTGCTCAACTTCGTCGTCACGATTCCTTTCCTGGAGAAAATCGATCCCGCCAAGCTGAGCGACAGCGCCCGCATAGTCTTCGATGCTGTCGGACCTGAGGTCTTCAGCGCCCGTGCCGTTGCCATGCTGGCGATTTTTGCGGCCGGCATCGTTTTGTGGATCACCGAGGCTGTACCCAACTACCAGACATCCTTGATGGTCATCATCGCCCTGGTGCTGACTGGTGTCCTGACCGAGGTCGATGCATACCACCAGTTGGGTCACAAGGTGATGTGGCTCAACATCATGTCCTTCGTCCTGGCAAGCGCGCTGGTCTATACGGGAGTTGCCAAGAGGTTCGCACTTTGGTTCATCGGCCGCTTTGGAAAGAAGTCCTCGACCGTCTTCATCTCCTTCATCGTCATCAACGTCACCCTGTCGGCCTTCATCTCGGCAACGACCGCGAAGGCCGCGATTCTGCTGCCCATCTTCATGGTCGTGTCAGCGGTCTACGGGGCCACGGGGGGGGACAACAAGAACAACTTCGGCCGCAACATGGTGTTGCAGAATCTCTTCCAGATCAATATGGGAGCGGCGGCCTTCGTGACCGGTTCAGGCGCCAATTTGTTGGCGGCAGCGATGATTTCCGGGGCGATAGGCGCCGAGATCTACTTTGTCGACTGGATGAAGGTGGCCTTTCCCATGGCCATGGTCATGATGGTCGTCGGCTGGTTCGTCGGCACCCGTATGATTTTTCCGCTTTCTTCCGAGGAACGCAAACCCCACATCGCCGGCGGAATGGAACGCCTTCAGGCCGAATTGACCAAGATGGGCCCGATCAAGCTCAACGAGATCAAGGCCATTGTCATCTTTCTGTGTGTGCTGGGCATGTGGGTCACCGATCGACTGCACGGTGTCTCCCCGACGGCGGTGGCCTTCCTTGGCGCCATTGTGGCCCTGCTGCCGAAGATCGGCATCATCGACTGGAACGACGTCGATATTCCCTGGCACCTGCTGCTCTTCTCGGCGGGCGCCTACACTCTCGGCGCCGGCTTCAAGCAGACCGATCTCCCCAGAATTAGTGTGGATGCCATTTTTTCGGGACTAGGCTTCGGCGCCCAGACGCCTTTCGCAGTGCTCTTCCTGATATTGACCGGCACCATGCTTTTCAGTGCCTTGGTTTTTCAGTCCAAGACCATGCGTACCCTGGTCTTCATCCCCATCGCTATCGGTGTTGCCCAGACCTTCGGCTACCCTGTTTTGAGTCTGGCTTTCCCGGTGGCCCTCATGATCGAACACGTCTATACCCTGCCCTTCAACTCCAAGCCCGCGGCCCTGCTCTACGTCACCGACCAGTACAGCCTGTCGGACAGCTTCAAGTTCGGCGTCGTTATGATGCTGATCGCCTGGGGTCTGCTCATCGTCGGCGCGGAGACGTTCCTTCGCTTCATGGGTATCACTCCGAATGGCCTGGGGCTTTTTTAGAACGAAGAATCCGAAGAGAAGAAAAAGGAGATTTCCATGGCAAATGAACTCAAGATCGGTGAGGTGTCCAAACCTCGTTTCGAATTTCGCACCTTTGGTCAGGACTTCAGCGAGGCGGCCTACCGCATGTCGCGCCTGAGTGTGCCCGTGCCCGAGAAGGTCTGGGAGCGTCAGTCCGAAGAGGTCTACATCCTCTCGCGCACCAACGACATCAACAATACCAAGATCAGAGACGGCAAGATGGACATCAAGACCTTCGTTCAGGAAAAGGACGGCCTCGAGCAGTGGAATCCCCTGATGAAGGGTGAGTTCCCGATTTCGAAAATGACCCTGGTCGAAGAGGTCTTTCCGGCATTTCAGGTGGAGATGCCGGAGTTTGGACAGGACGAGTACTCCCTGGAGGAGTTCCTGGATCTGATCAAGGCCCATCCTGACCTGCAGGCCGTTCGAGTGCACAAACACCGTTTCGGCTACATGGTCAACGATACGATCTGTGAGGTCGCCAACGTTTTGATCAACGGTGCCTCGGTGATGACCATCAACTCCGAATCGACCGAGACCGAAGACATCAAGAAGACCCTCGAAATGGTCGGCCTCAAGGATTCGGAGAACATCAACTACCTGCAGGCCATCAAGCGGGTCATCGGCATGATCGACAAGGAGCTGGATAACTGATCCTGGAGTCGAAGAGGGAGACGCGAGGTCTCCTTGAAAGGTACGAAACGGCCGACTGCATTGGGCAGTCGGCCGTTTTTGTTGGGAAATCTCTGGATTACGGGGTTTGGGGTAGGGGTGGCAGTTCGACCTTCTTGAGCTTGCGGACGACCAAGACGACGATGGCGACAACGATCACCAACAGGGTGATGCCGAGCAGAGGTCGGAAGACGACCCAGGCAATGGCGATAGTCAGGAGGGACAGGGCCAGGGCCGTTAGGAAGCTGACGACGCTGATGCCGGCGCCGACGATGGTGCCCGCCAGGGGCAGGACATCGGCAACGATCTCCAGGGGGCCGAAGAGCATCTTGAATCCCAAAAACATCAGGAAGAAGCCGACAGCACGCAAGACCCAGGTCATGATCGTGTTGCTCTGCTGGGCCTGTTGAAACATTGCCTCGGCCGACACCGTGCCGTTCTGGAGCAATTCGATCGTGCCTCCAACCTTGGTGAGATAGGGCTCGAAAGTGTCGCTGACCTGCCGGGCAACGATGCTGACGTCGGTCGGTTGGACCTCTGAAAAGGTGATCCGGAGATCGCCGATCTGTGGGTCTGAGGGATTGGGTCCGATATAGAAACCACCGGAGTTCAGGCGTGCCTGGTTTCCGAGAGCCTCGGGGATGGCGTGATCCGCCGGAATCGAAAGGCCCGTGCTGTTGTTGATCCGGGCCACGAGGGAGGGTGAGAGCCTGAAACCGCCGAGGGTGATGGTCTCGGCCACGGACTCGGTCGAGCTGTAGGACATGGCGGACGGATTCTGGTGGCCTTCGGGGTGCTTGAAACGACCGGATTCGTTCAGGGAAGAAGACCATTCCTTGGTGTAGTTGTAGGTTGTCACGGTCTCGGTCTTGCCGCCGACCTTCTTCTTGGTCTCGCTGGAAGTCTCTTCTTCCCACTGGTACATTTCGACTGTTCGAATCAGCTTGAGCGCCTGGGTTGAGACGCCGAAGGTCGAGTCGCTCAGAGTCTCGGTTGTGTCGGCATGGCCAGAGAGGTGAACCAACTGGCCCTCATTTCCGGCGTCGATGACTGAGGCGTTGATCGCGATGACCGCGCCGCCGCCTTCCTTGAGGGTCTTGGTCCGTTTGACCGCTCGTCCCTCGTTCCAAAAGAGAAGCCCGAAGGCAATGACGATCAGGATCAGACCGAAGAAGATCCCCTTGACCGATCCGCCGATGCGGCTCAGCCAGCTTTGTGATGAAACTTCGGTGAAGGTGTCGTTGCTCATTCTCAATCCTCCTATAGTGATAGCGACAGGTGGATCATAGAGGATCTGCACAGAGATGTCGAAAGTGGTACCGTGACCAGCCTGCGCTGCCGATGAGCGGTTCGAGGTTGCGATGGAACTGACAAAACGAAACTCAAGGAACAACTTATTGGCCTTTTTGTGGCATGCGGTCTTTCTGGCTCTGACCGTCAGCCTGGTCGAGGTCAACACCGTCGTCCCGGCGATGCTGCTCAAGCTGGGCGCGTCGTCATTTCTGCTGGGGTTGTTCACGACGATCACCCTCGGTGGGGCCAGTTTCGCCCACGTGTTCTTCGCCGGGATACTGCTCAACCGGCCGCGAAAGAAGGGGGCTCTTCTTTTGGGGGTCAACCTGAGGGTCGGCGCCTTGTTCGGTCTGGGCCTGACCTTCGCCTGGTCGGACCGGTTGGGAAGGTCGACCACCCTGGTCATCCTCTTCCTCTTGATCGCACTGTTCTCCCTCAGTGGGGCCTTCGCCAACATCTCCTTCATCGATCTCCTGGGGAGGTTGATCAAGAAGGAGCGTCGGAAGGCCTTTTTCACCGCAAAGCAGATCATCAATAGCGCCGGTCTTCTGGTATCGACCCTGGTGGCCCGTGCCATCCTCAAGGGCGTTGACTTCCCTGGGAATTCCGTGGTGTTGTTCAGCCTGGCGGGGATGCTCCTCTTGGTAGCCTCCCTGGGTTTCTGGCGACTTCGGGAAGTGGAGGGCGAAGGTTACCGTCGGTCCTTTTTCTCCTTCATCCGGCAGATTCCGGAGGAGATTCGCCGGAACCCGAATCTCAAGCGCTACCTGGGGATTATGAACACCCTGGGGGTCGGGATGGGCGTACCGCCATTCCTGCTTCTCTACGCTCGGGAGCACTTTCACCTGACCGCGGAAGTCGTCGGGAACATCCTCTTCTTCATCACCTCGGGTCTCTTGGTTGCCGGCCTGTTTCTTTTCAAGTTTGCTGCGAGATTCACCTATCGGGAGCTTCTGTTCGCCGCCCTCGGACTTGTACTGGCGACCCTGTTGGGGGCGGTATTGTTGCAGGGATCGGCGACCGCGTCGTTGTTCGTCTTCACTCTTGCCGGGATGTTCCTTGCGCCCTATCGCATGGCGATCGGCGGCCTCCTGCTTGAGATTTCGACCGTGGAGAATCGAACGGTGTATGCGGGGATCGCCGGGGCGGGGAGCATCCTCCCCCTGATCGCACCCCTGATGGCCGGTGCCGTCCTCCCCCTCGTATCCTTTTTTCCCCTGCTCCTGGTGACGGTATTGATCGTCGCGTCGAGTGGTTTCTTCATTCGAGGCGTTGTTTGTAAGCCTCTGAGATGAGGTTTGTAACGGTGCCAGGCTTTAGGAATTCAGGGAGCGCTGAGGAGTGTCCCCTGTAATTTCTGTAATTTTCCGGAAAACCCGCAGATGGGCCTGGA
>JBDLIO010000158.1:0-6099 GCA_039714865.1 Acidobacteriota bacterium
AGTTGCCGCAGTTTCACGCGAGCTATTGGTGGCCCTTGGAATAAACTGCCATGTCTCGCCTTGGTCGCTAATGGTACTCCCGTTTCCTCCGACCTCGGCGAGCCCCTCGTACGACGAGGCAGAAATCTCGACGGCCGCCGTACAAAGATAGTCCTCGATCAGCGGGAAGATATCCGACATCAACATGCCACGGTTTCCGACGCCAGGTGTCGAGCACCCTCCACAGTGGTGCAAGCCAACGAGCTTGTTGTCCGACTCACGGTAGATCGGCGAACCCGACGAGCCCCCTTCAGTAATCCAGAGTGTCGTAGTACCGCAGCACGGTCCCGTCGACATCGACGTTTGCGCCACTTCCGTGGGTGATCTCGTGAGGCCGTCCGTCCGGATGCTGAACGATGTAAATCGCCTCTCCGTCGGTCAGCGGGATGGGATCCGGCGTCACCCAGCCATAGGTTGAAGTAGGTTCGCCCATGACCGAATTCAGCGTAAAATCGAGAGCCCCAAGCGTGGCATCGCAATCGCCCAGAGGCGACTCGGCCACCGTCTGATCGCAGTGGAAGCTCTCCCAATCCTGGGTCGTCGTCCCCCCGCCGCAGGTCGTGTTGTAGTACTTGAAAACGAACTCGGCGTTGGTGCACGGCTGGACATCCGGCACGCAGTGCCAGTTGGTCATCACGTAGTTGAAGGGCGAGACATTTGAGCCCGAGCACCACAGACCGGTCGTCGGATTACTGCCGACCGACATCACGCCGACCGAGGCCATCACCGTCGCCCATTTGTCGGCGTCGCCGTCGTAGCAGACGACGTCCTCGAAATCAGCCGGGGAGCAAATACTCTCACCCTGGTCGTCACCCGACCCAAGGAGATCGACGTCACCAACGATCACCTGGTCGATCGTAAAGGGCGCCTTGTTGTAGTCGTGGCTCAGATGCAGTTCAAGGTGCAGCATCTCCCCAAAGGCCGACAGCGCCCAGAAGGAGCCCAGGTCATTGGGCCCTCGTCCGGTCAGGACTTCTACAACCCGGCCGCTTTGGGACCTCAATACCAATGTGTCACCCTCACGGAGGTTGAGATCCACGATGTGGGCCTTGAGGAAGGTGGCCTCCTTGATCTGAACCATTTCGCTCCAGACCAAATCGCCGCCCATGCGCACGCCGTCACCGAGGTCCGGGACGATCACCAGATCCTGGCCGTGCCCGACAACGTTCTTTTCGGGTGACGGCAGGGGTTTGCCGGCCTCAACGGTCACACCGACAACCAGCGAAACAACTACCAAGGCCAACACTACTGACTTATTCATGGTTCTTCCGAAGATCCCGTACTCCCGGGTCTCGGGCCACCATACTCGAACATCGGGTTTCGGTACACCGCTCCTCAACAGCTCTCCGCCGACCGAAGAGGCCGGCCTCCTCTTCCCATCCGGGCCTCTCGCGCCTCAAGAACTTGTCAAGTCCGCACAATGGTTGTAAGTTCTGCCGAGCTTCGAGTTTTTCCGAAGGAGTCGAAAATGCGAAATTTTGTAGTTGCTGTCGTTCTGATCATGGTCTCGTTGCCCCTTGCCGCGAATCAAAGGGGCCCCGTAATTGTCGGTGAGCACGTCGAGGTTGGGTTGGAAACTCCCCACCCGTATCCGGCCTCACCCAGTGGCGATGCACGTCTGGTTTGGGTGGACGAGATCGTCTTCCCGGGAGCGACGTACATCGCGGTGCATTTCGAACGAATGGAACTTGGCGACGGAGATTTTGTGATTGTTCGCTCAGAAGACGGGCTCCAGCAATGGACCTATACCGGAAACGGACGTCATAACCTCGGCATCAGCGACGAGGGATTTTTCGCAACCCACCTCAAGGGTGACTCGGCCGTGGTTGAACTCTATGCCTCCGGCGGTACCAGCGCCTTCGGTTACCGTATCGACAAGTTCGGCCGAGGCTACAGCGATTTGGAAATCGAGGAGTTCTGGGCCATGGGTCTCGGCGAGAAGATGAACCTTGCGCCGCCTGCCAGTTGGAACGAGTCCATCTGTACGGCCGATGACACCGACGAAGCAAAGTGCTACGAGTCATCCGACCCGGACGCCTACGATACCGGCCGCGCGGTGGCCCGCCTGATGTCTAACGGATCCGCTCATTGCACCGGCTGGCTGGTCGGAAACGAAGGTCATCTGATGACCAACGAGCATTGCATTACCTCGCAGACCCAGTTGAACAGCATCGACGTCGAATTCATGGCGGAGGGCGCCGATTGCGCGACCAACTGCGCGTCCTCCCTGGCCTGCCCGGGAATTATCGAGGCGAGCGGCGGTGTGTTCGTCACCGACAATGCAGATCTGGACTACGCCCTGGTCATCCCCGACACCTCCACCGCGAACAGCACGGATCTTCCGGCCACCTACGGATACATGAAACTCCGACAAACCGGCGCTGTCCTGGATGAGCGGCTCTATATCGTTCAACACCCGGCCGGTTGGGGCAAAAGGTTGGCGATGGAGTCGTCCTACCCCGCTCCCCCAGATAGCGTTGACGGGCTGGCCCATGTCGTCAGCTTGACCGAGGTGGCCTGTACAGGCGCAACCACGTACGACGACGTGGGCTACTGGGCGGACACCCAAGGCGGGTCGTCGGGATCACCGGTTCTGGGCTACAGCGACAACAAGGTCATTGCGCTCCACCACTGCCGCGGCTCGAGCTATTGCACCTCCGGCAATCCCGACAACGACGATCCCAACCGCGGCGTTCCCATCCAGGAAGTCATCGATGATCTCGTCGCACAGGATCTCATGCCGGGCGGGGCGCTCTGTGACCCCTTCGCCGGACCAACTTCGCTGACCGCCGACGTGACCGGCCCGAATGCCGTCGAACTCACATGGGATGCCGTCGGCGGAGCAGGCATCACCTACGAGGTGTACCGGGCCTTCGGATCCTGTCCGCAGGCCGGCGGTGAAGTCATCGCCGAAGGCTTGACCGCAACCACATTCGTTGATTCCACCGTCTCCGGGGGCAGCACCTATTCGTATGTGGTCAAGGCTGTTGAGCCGACTGAAGGGTGTCAGAGTGATCCATCGCCCTGCGCCGAGGCACTGGCCACCGGTGATTGCCTGCTGGACCCGACCTTCGCCGGCATTCAATCCGTGAGCAATTCAGCGGATGCGACCTGCACGCTCGACCTCGCCTGGGACCCGGGCGCCAGCAACTGCGGGAACGGCGTTGTCTACAACGTCTATCGCTCGGAGACCCCAGGTTTCACCCCGGACGCGTCGACCCTGTTGGCCGAAAATGTCTCTGGAAGTCCGTACACCGACACCGACACGCTGGAATTCGGCCACCGCTACCTCTACGTCGTCAGGGCCGTGGATGCGGTCAACGGTATGGAAGAATCCAATACCGTTGAAGCCGGCGGCCGACCGACCGGCCCGGTGACCGTGGCGGATTGGATCGACGATCTGGAAGCCTACGTGACCATGACTGATGCCGAGGGCGCCGGGTGGGGCCACGCTGCCGCCGACGGCACAGATGACTGGGATCTTGTGGTGGGCGATGATCACACCAGCGGAACCGGAAACGCATTCGTTGCCGCCGACGTCTCAACGGTGACCGACAAATGGATGATTACCCAGCAGATGGTGATCGATGCGACGTCGATACTGTCTTTCTGGCACAAGTTTGATTTCGAGGACGGCTTCGACGGAGGGGTTCTCGAACTTTCTATAGACGACGGCGCCTCGTGGATTGACCTCGGCCCGCAGATCACAGCCGGGGTTTACAACGACACAATTTCCACCTGCTGCAGCAATCCGATCGGAGGACGGCAGGCATGGTCCGGCACCCAGGCGACGTTTGGAGAAGTCACCGTTGATCTTTCGATCTACGCCGGAGAGACTGTTGTCATCCGATGGCGCATGGGCTGCGACAGCTCGGTCGATGCCGGTGACTGGAAGATCGACGATTTCTTCATCAACGATGCCGGCACCGGCGGCCCGTGTGAAACAGGGGCAGGCGGCCATATCTTCACCGACGGGTTCGAGAGTGGCGGCACGACCGCCTGGAGCGTCACGACCCCATAACAACGATTGAATTATTTTCCATGCGCCGGGTCGGTTGTCCAATTTCGGGCGGTCGCCCGGCGCTTTTTCTTGCGCCTCCACGGCCATCGGCGCTGCCCCGGACGGCGGCCGCCGACGCTGTCATCTGCCGCCGTCGCTGCTTGCTGCCACTGAAACTGACGCTGTCCGCTGATCTCGAAGGAGAGAAGGGGACACTGATCGAAATTCATGAACACCACGGAGGCATCATCGACGCCACTCACGCCGCTTTGCTCGATCGCGCTTCGGGCGGCCGGGACGGGGAGGCGCCTTGGAGCCGAGGACCGGCCGCGGCCACCGGCATCCGAATCTGAATCCGAATCTGAATCGGAATCTGAATCCGTATCTGAATCCGTATCTGAATCCAGACGACGAGAAAGCACCTCTTCTTCTCATCGCAGTCAAGCAGTCCCCCGGGGAAACACCCAATCTCAGCTTCGTCATCGGGGACCATCTGGGCTATCCTGAGATGGTGATCGACACAACAGGAACCGTCACCTGGACCGCGGACCACCTTCCCTTTGGTCAGGTGTATGCAGAGACCAATCCGGACAACGACCCCGGGCTTCGCTATCCGGGCCAGTGGACGGTGCCGGAGGCGGAGGGGCTCGGGCTTCCGGAGATGTATTACAACGTTTTTCGGTGGTATCGGGGAGGTTGGGGACGGTATTTGCAGGCGGATCCGATTGGGTTGCAGGGTGGGGTTAATTTGTTTGTGTATGTCGGCGGCAACCCTGTTGGGGCTATTGATCCATTGGGTTTGGCGTATTTTGCAAAACGCCCGCTGGGGGGAGGGAGTTGGTGTAGGGGGCTCTCTGGTGGAAGCTTGGATCTAGATACCCTGAACGTTGAGTTTTCTCATGAACAGCTATTCTTCGAGGACGGCGAAAGTCCTTCCAATCTTGGTCTGTTCGATGATGGGGAAGTACGTCCGGATCGACAGTTTCCAGGAAATGGTCTTTCCTACCGTCCAGGTCTTGGCCACTTAAACGATTGTATTGCTCGAATGGCAGCTCGTGCTGCTTCAGGTGGGTACTACAATTTCATAGGAATCGATGTAGTTGAAATAGGTCCACGAACTGCATCCGGGCCCAAATACAATTGTCAAGACTGGGCGAGCGAAGTTCGACGCATATACGACATTCTCGCAGGTTTGCCTGAAGTCCGAGAACAGTGCGGCTGCGAATAGGAAGACCCGTGATGGCCAAGGTGGAATTTTGGCAGTTTGCCGGTAACAAACAACGAGCGATTTTGGAGGATGGGTTGGATAGCGGGTTTCGGTTGTTTCTGCGAAATTGTCTCCGGCGGCTGTTAGTACCTGGAATAGGTCTCGGACTGATGGTGGGTTGTGGTTATATTTTCCCGTCAAAGGGTTACTTCGACACTCTAGCAGCGGTGGAAGTTGTCCTTGACGGGAGCGAGACGGCGTACACCATAGAATGGGAAAACCCCTATGAGGGGGCGTACACGATTGGAATTCGGGTTACTGACCCTCCGCCACAGGGCCGCCAATTCAAAACAGTTCTTGAGACCAGGTTGACAATGTCGGTAGCAGGGAATACTACTTGGACAACTAAAGGGAACGTCACAGACTGGCCGTTTTGGGGCAAAGGCGAGTATCCTGGCGGCTTTAGTTTGCTTTATTTTGAGGTGCCCGAGGAGGCCCCACTCGACCAACGGATACGATGCGTTCTTCAGATAGAGGAGGGCGACCCGAACTTTCATTCTGAGTATGGAGATGCAGAGTGGTTCGTGCGGAAGGCGTCCGAAAAATAGGAAAGAGCATCTGTGCCAGGTTCGGTCTTCCCGGTGTTGTGATTTTTTGAGCCGAAGAGGTTCCTGAAAGGCGGCGGACCCGGCGTTCTGAAGCTGCCCCTGTCGCTGCCTCTGTTCTCCATCCCCGGCCTTCGGGGGCGCATCAAGGTCACCGAAAGCTCAACGACTGCCGATCGCCCCCGCTCGGCGAGCGGTGCCCGGTGTCGCCTTTCTTCGTATCGTCAGCTTGATCGGAAGGTCTGCCC
>JBDLIO010000159.1:0-6082 GCA_039714865.1 Acidobacteriota bacterium
ATCGAGCGGGGATCATCCATGTGTCGCAGATGCCACAGGTCGGGGTATTTGCCGCCAATCCGGTGGAGATCCGGACCGATACGGCGGGAACCCCATTGGAAGGGCCGGTCGTAGACGAACTCGCCGGGCTTCGAATACTCGCCGTAGCGCTCGGTCTCGGCGCGGATGGGCCGAATCATCTGGGAGTGGCAGTTGTAACAGCCCTCGGCGACGTAGATGTCGCGCCCGGCCAGTTCCAGAGGCGAATAGGGCGTCACCGTGGCGATCGTCGGCACGTTGGACTTGATCAAGAAGGTCGGGATGATCTCGAAAAGGCTGGCAACGATGACCGAGATGGTCACCATCACGGTGAACTTGACGGCGCGGCGTTCCCACGCCCGGTGCCATTCTGTGCGGGCGAGGCGCTCCAGTTTCAAGGCCGTGTCCGCGACATGGGCGCCCGAGGTGGCCAGGGGAGAGGCGGTCTCCGCCGGTTCGTAATAGGTCTTGGCCAAGGGCGGCGCCTCGTATACGGGAATGTCATAGGTTGCCGGGCGGCGCTTCCAGGTCATCAACATGTTGACGCCCATCATCAGCACACCGGTGAAATAGGCCAGGCCGCCGATCACCCGGACCCAGTACATCGGAATCAGGCGCAGGGTCGTTTCGACGAAATCGCTGTACTTGAGGTAGCCCGCGTCATCAAAGGCCAGCCACATCAGGCCCTGAGTCAGGCCTGCCGCGTAGATGGAGACGATGTAGAGCAGGATGCCGATCGTTCCGAGCCAGAAGTGGGCCTCGGCCAACTTCTTGGACCAGAGGTCGGTCTGGAAGAGGCGAGGCAGGAGCCAGTAGATCATGCCGAAGGTCAGCATGCCGTTCCAGCCCAGGGCCCCTGCGTGCACGTGAGCGATGGTCCAGTCTGTGTAGTGGGAGAGATAGTTGACGGCCTTGATGGAAAGCAGGGGACCTTCGAAGGTCGACATGCCGTAGAAAGTGACGGCGACGACGAAGAACTTGAGCACCGGCTCCGCCGCGACCTTGTGCCAGACGCCCCGAAGGGTCAAGAGCCCGTTGAGCATGCCGCCCCAAGACGGCATCCATAACATGACGGAGAAAAGCATGCCCAGGGTTGACGCCCATTCGGGCAAGGCGGTGTAGTGAAGGTGGTGAGGGCCCGCCCAGATGTAGATGAAGACCAGCGACCAGAAATGCAGGATTGACAGCTTGTAGGAGAAGACCGGGCGATCGGCCGCCTTGGGCATGAAGTAGTACATCAAGCCGAGGAACGGTGTTGTCAGCAGGAAGCCGACGGCGTTGTGGCCGTACCACCACTGCATGAAGGCGTCCTGGACTCCCGCATACAAAGGATAGCTCTTGAAGAGGGTCGAGGGCAGGGAGAGGTTGTTGAAGACGTGCAGCAAGGTGATCGTGATGATGGTGGCGATGTAGAACCAGACGGCGACATAGAGGTGCCGCTCTCGCCTTTTCGCGATTGTGCCGAAGACGTTGACCGCGAAGGCAATCCAAATCAGGGCGATCAGGATATCGATCGGCCATTCAAGCTCGGCGTATTCCTTGCTCTGGGTGATGCCCATCGGAAGGGAAAGTGCGGCGCAGACGACGATCAACTGCCAGCCCCAGAAGTGAATCGCCGAAAGGGCCTTGCTGAACATCGGCGCCTTCATCAGACGTTGCATCGAATAGTAGATGCCGGCGAAGACTGCGTTTCCGCCGAAGGCGAAGATCACCGCATTGGTATGGAGGGGCCGGAGCCGACCAAATGTGATCCACTGGAGATCGAGGTTGAAATACGGCGCCGCCAACTGCAAGGCGACGATGATGCCGACCAGCATTCCGACCACTCCCCACAGCCACGTCACGAAGACAAACTTCCTGACGATGGCATCGTCGTATGAGAATTGTTCCAGACGTTCGTTCATGGACCCCTCCGAGTTGCAGCGCAGTGTGCCGTTTCCGCATGTACCTTGTCAAGATTGAGCAGATCCGCACATGGGTGGGACGCGAGACCTTGGGTGCATTGAACGGGGAGGAGTGGGACAGGAAGCAGGGGCAGGGTTCGGGCCTTCAGGTGTCGCCTGAAGCCCTGCTCGATCGTGAATGAGTACATCGGGAACGGGAACGGGAGTGGGCTCGGGCTCGGGTCAACAGAGGCAGAGCATTTCGGTTCCTGATCCGGATCGGTACAATGCGCCACTCATGGGAATTGCCGTATTTTTCGTTCTGCTGACCTTGGCCGCGCTTGCGGGCTATGCGGTGCTGGTCGGTGCGGGCATGGCAGACCGGGAGGCGTGGGCGCTCGGTCGGATCGTTGGCCCGGCAGCTGTCGTGTTTCCAGCGTGGTGGGTGGGCTCCTTCATTCCCGGAGTCTGGCACTGGGTCGGGGCAGCGTGCCTCCTGGGCGGTGGGGTGTGGGGCGTGATGACCCTTGTGCGGCGGCGCTTGCCGCGAGCCGTCGTAGCGCCGGAATTGGTGTTCTGGGGAGCCTCCATCAGCGTTCTCCTCTTGCGCCTCGGGCGTCCGGCCATCGTCGAGACCGAAAAGCTGATGGACATGGGGATCCTGACCATGCTCACCAGGGCCGAGGCCTTCCCACCGCCCGACATGTGGCTGTCGGGGACCTCGCTTCCTTATTACTACTGGGGTTCCCTGGTGTGGGCCTTGCCGTTGAGGCTGAGCGCCTTGGATCCAGCGATCGGCTACAACCTCGTTGTGGCATCGCTCGCCGGGGTGACCGCCGTCAGCCTGTGGACGTTGGGCGCCCGGTTGGCCGGTGGGCGGTGGGCTACGGGTGCCGCTGCTGCCTTCTTCGGTGTTTTCGCAGGTACGGCTGACGGATTGCGCCAGGTGATCGCAGGCTTTGGTCCGGCGCAGATCGACCTCTGGCGGAGTTCGAGGCAGGTCGAGAACGCCATCACCGAGTTTCCTCTCTTCAGCTTCTGGCTTGGGGATCTCCACCCCCACGTCTTGTCCCTGCCGCTGGCAGTGGCTGCAATAGCCGTTGCGGCTTTTGCCGGCTCGAAGGAGAAGATTTCCTGGGGGCCGGTAGCCCTCGCCGGCGGCCTGTTCGGTTTGACCTGGGCGGCCAACCCGTGGGCCATGCCCCCGACTTTTGTGGCGGTTTCCCTGATGCTGATCTGTGGAGACGGCGTGTGGCGGTGGCCCTGGAAGGATGGTTGGCCCCGCTGGGTGGCGGCTGTTGCGGCAGGTATAGGTGGCTGGGTGGCTGTGGCGCCCTTTCATTTGGCCTTCGATCCGCCCCCGCATCCGATTAAGCCGGTTTTCGCCTGGACCGACCCTTTGGAAATCCTGGCTTACGCGGGAGTTCTTCTGGTCCCTGCGTTTTTCGCCGTCGTGCGGGTCGCAAGGGGTTGGGGCAGAGGAGAGTCCTCTCGCACCACTGGAATTCTGGTCGGCGGTGCTGCACTGACACTGCTTGTTGGCGTTGCAACCGGCCGGCCGACGACGGTATTGCTCAGTGTCGGTCTTTCGGTTCTGGTGGCCTCGGTCCTTGAGCCGGGTCGTGATGACAACCGGCCGGCTTTGGCCCTGGCTGCGCTCGGGTTGTTCCTGTTCCTGGTGCCGGAACTGGTCTACCTTGAGGACGGTTATGGGGACAGACTTCACCGGATGAATACGATTTTCAAGGCCTACTTTCAGGGCTGGATGCTGCTCGCAGCGGCCCTTCCGGTTCTGGTTCGTCTGGGGGGAGACAACGAGCGGGGACGGCGCCTGCTGCTGGCCGCAGTAACGGTTGCGGCCATGCCCCACCTGCTGGGGGCGGCGGTGTCGTCCCTCGGGGCGGACGCTCACGGTCTTGATGGCTTGAGGTGGATGGCCCCGGAGGATCGGGAGATCGTAGAGGTGCTTCGCAGACAGCCCCCCGGCACGACGATGGTGGAGGCGGTCGGGGGCGCCTACTCCGAGTATGCGCGCCTGGCTTCGGCCTCCGGCGTGCCGACGTTCCTTGGTTGGCCGAATCACGAGATGGTCTGGCGGGGCCCGGACATTCTCCCGGAAACCCGCCGTCGCCAAGAAATCGTCCGGTCGATATACACTGCTAAAGATTGCGAGACGATCAGAAGACTGGTGAGAGAGGCGGATGTCGACTGTGTGGCGATTGGCAAGATCGAAAACCGAGATTTCGAAGTCGAGGCCCTCGAGGCTCTCCAATCAGCCGGAGATGCTGTGATCCCGTGCGGGGAGGGTGGCGCCCTGGTGCTGTTCGAGGGAGATCATCGGTGATGCGTTCGGCATTTTTCAGCCCGCGGGCGTGGCCCTGGTGGGTGTTGGCGGTTTTGACCGTCGTCCTTCACCTCTGGCAGTTGGACGAGAGGAGCTACCATCACGACGAGTCCATCCACGCAAAGCTGTCCTGGGATCTGGCCGAGTCCGGAGCCTACCGGTACGATCCGACTTATCACGGACCGCTGCTCTACATGGTGGTGGCATCGACCTACAAGTTTCTTGGCGACGGGGACTTCACGGCCCGGTTGCCGATCGCACTGGCCGGAATTGCTCTGCTGGGTGTCGCCTGGTCTCTTCGCCGCCCCTTCGGTGCTCGGGCAGCCTGGTGGATCGGGTTGCTGTTCACGCTGTCGCCAACAGTCCTCTTTTTCGGCCGATTTCTGCGAATGGACATCCTGGAATTAGCGACTGCCTCTGCGGCATTCACCGCGTTTTACGCGGTGATTCGAGGAAAGACCCGTGCCTGGACATGGGTGGGTATTTGGACCGGACTGGCGTTCGCCACCAAAGAAAATGCCTATGTAACTGCCGTAGTGGCGGCCGGGGCGGGACTGATCGTGGCCTTGGATTATGGGATAACGAGGTCTTTCCCTTTGGTCGTTGCCTGGGTCCGGGACCGATGGATGGGATTCGTGCTGTCGGTGGGGATCTTCGTCCTTGTGAGCGTCCCGCTCTACACAGTCGGGCTGACGCGGCCCGAGGACTGGCTCTTTCCGGTCAAGGCGATCACCCACTGGTGGCAACAGCACTCGATCGAAAGAGTGCCGGGGCCATGGTGGTTCTACCTGCCCCGGCTTTTGCAGTACGAATTCCTGATCCTGGGGGCCGCCCTGGCGTGGGTCGTGCGCCGGTGGCGCAAGCTGCATCCGATCGAGTTGTTTCTCATTTCCTTCGGTGGGCTCTCAGTTGGGATGTATGCCTACCTCGGTGAGAAGGTGCCGTGGCTTTTGGTTCATCAGGTGTGGGCCTTCGTACCGTTGGCAGGGGCACAGATGGCCAGGACCTTCGGTCCACAGGGGCGCTGGTGGAGCCGTTTTCTCGCCGCCGCCGCGTTGACGGCGACAGTCATCGTGAGTTTTACAGCGAACTTCGTGCTCGATGAATTCAGTCCCAACCACCCGAGGGTTGAGAGTTTTCACTTTGTCCAGACCACCCCGGAATTCACCGCCGCAGCCAAAGAGGCGGCCGTACTTGGTCGATCGGGCGATGGCCCGGTGATCGGCGCGACCGGGGCGGCGACCTGGCCGTTGAACTGGTATTGGCGCCACCTCCCTGTCAAGTGGGGCCAGCCGAGCGCGGACGATGGGTTGCAGATGGCCTTCTGTGACATTGAGGCCCAGGCCGTTATGCAGGAACGGCTCGGACCGGAGTACGTCGGCGAGATCGTGCCCCTGAGGTCGTGGTTCTTGATGTACGTCGGGGAACCATCGCTGGGTGACTGGGCCCGGTATTTTCTGACGCGGGAGCCCTGGGGTGGGGTCGGCAGCACCGAGGTTATCGTGTTCAGGCGGATCGATGGTGTTTTGCCGGACGAGGATCTGATGTACTGGGATCCGGAGCCGGACGGGCCGGAATCAGAGAACAGCGGGCAGCAATAAACCCGAGCCCGGCCTTCGGGGGCGCATTGCGCCCCCGTTCGGTGCGTTTTCCGGAGGGGCTTGGTTACAGAAATCGGGAGGAAATCGCCCCTCCGAAAAACGACCTCGGCGGCCTCCACCGTTGGCCGAGATTCTGTCGCTGAGGTGACTGCCGCAGGAGTGCCACTCTTCCCGAGGTCCGCATCGACTGCCGTATCGGGGAGTTCGCGTGAGGACCACGGGAAAAGAGCGGCACC